>JBAYAV010000365.1:0-3329 GCA_041669565.1 Lentisphaeria bacterium | reverse complement strand
GCGTTATGCCAGGCGCCAAGTACGAAGCTTGAAAAGATTGCATTTCGTTAATTAATGTTTTTTTTGCTGGGCGAAGTGCAATAACGGCCTTCCATTTATCCACACGAATAAATTCGAAAATTCTCCTTATAAGTGATCTATCTTCTGGTTCATCAATGATCACCAGTGTAGGAACTGATGAATTAATTGCCTTTATCCAATCTGTCGAACATACCATTGTTTCTACATTTGCCCATAACACTTGGTATCCTTTTTCTGCTGCTTTTCGCGCCTCTTCAAGCAAAAAACGGGTTTTACCGACTCCTCCTTCACCCAAAACAGGTAGAATAAGCTTTTCTTTGGACAATAAAAAAACATCGAAAGAACTTTGGGCATCAACTTGCCCTATATATGGTATAGATAATGTTTCTTGAAATTGTGCTTCCTTTTTCAAAGCCTCTTCTGCTTCAATGACCGATAAGAAAACTCTGTTTTTCCCAGAGAAATATTCTTCTTTAACAGCAGGAAAACGGTCCAATTTAGCTTCAATTTTCAATAGATTCCAATATTCAATCTCCAATCCTTCTTTTCTAAAATCTTGTGCTATTGAGGGCCAGTTGTTTTCGTCATTTGGACTTATCGTGAAATTAGATACAATAATCCATCGACTAACTCCATCCCAACATAGTTTTTCGTAACCCGTCCCTTGTTTGTATGTTTTGATTTTATCAAGTTCTCTTTTTGCAATAGTACAAATGTTTTTGAATGAATTATTAGCACGATACTTAACCTGATATACTGTTTTTTTGTCACCAGAACGTATATCTATTCCAGCATCTTTGCCTTTTCTATCATAAAGCGATGCTTTGGAATCTTGAAAATATATCAGTTTTTCCACTAAAGCCTGAAATGTAACCCCATCAGTAATCATTCCCCAATTTATATTATCAGGCATGCATTTCTCCTTGAATATTTATATTTAACATACAAATGATTTTTGGTAATTGTCAAGATCATTTGTTCAGGGGCCTCTACAGTCTCATATATGGTTAATTCCTCGACTGAAATTGTCTGAAAACTTTTGAGAATTAATGGGATGGGATTGATACCAGTGTTAATTGTATTGACGTTGCAATTGATCATCACGTTTTATAGAAGATAATTTAATCTGGCAGAAAGTCAAGTGAAAAATAAGAAAAGAAAATAGCGACATAGGAGGCAGGGGGTTGTCTGAAATCGGAAGCAAGCAGCATTGTCCGCGAAAGACGAATAAAAGCGTTTTTTTAGTGAGGCTATTTCAGCAGCACTTCCTTCTGGTTCTTTCAGAGGAGGGGAAAGCCTCCCGAGCTACATCAATGAAAGTCTAATGATGTGTGCCACATCGCTTTTATTGCAGCCAATCTTTTCCGTAATTTTCTTGACGGTCTTGATAGTTCTGTCGTTGATGTAGAGTTCGCCTCTCTCTCGGGCGTCGCGTACGGAGTCGTGCTGCTCACTATTATCGGATTGCACGATGTGCTTGCCATTGCCGATAAACTGTAGGTCGATGGACGCTGGCGACTAGGAACTCCATTTTTTGGGGGAGTACAAAGTAAAGGTTTTCTAAAGTTTCAAATCTTTTGTTGGAGGAGAAATAATGACAAATCAGCATTCATTGTTGTTGTTTGATCGAGATCTTTTTCTCTGTAAATAACTAAAACGATGTCCTTTCTAGATTTTATTGGTTGGATCCTAATAAGCGAAAGATGTAAGACAAAGTAATTAACTTTATTGGCAAAGGCATTCATGAGTCAAAGGTGGATCTGTTATTTTACCTTTTTTGATTTCTCGAATATAAACGAGTCTTTTATCTTCTCGACTGTTTTTATACTTCTAAGAATTTGTTAAATTTATCGAGTTTAATCCTTTACTTGTTTTTACCGCAAAACAGGAAAGCGCCCTCAGAAAGCTTTAAGGCATTTGTGAAGGCAAGAGCTTTCCCCGTTTTGCATTTTTGTTTATGGTTGATATTTAAGTCTTTTTTTCGAATAAAAAGAACCAAATAAACAAACTAAAAACGACTCTGATGGGTATCCTAAAAGATGCAATCAGTCATCGAGTTTCAAAGTGACTCTTTCTGCTTTAACGCCTTTGATAAGGTTCAATTTTCGGGTCAGTTCTTCTTGTTTATCCGGATCCCCCCCTAGTTCGCAGAAAATCAAGCCGTTGTCGGAACAATGTTCTTGTGTTTGATGCAATCCAAGGCGTGCTTTGATTAAGCATCCCCAAGCAGTCAGAGTTTTCTGTACATTGACAGCTGCATGTTCTCGATGATCCACCATTACTAATAACGCATATCGAACCATGATATTATCCTCCGGTTGTTTTATTAAAAATAGCTTGTCCGGTTCTCCGGCTATTTATTAAAAATAGTCCGTCTGGCCTTAATGTCAATTTTTTTCAGTTCTTATGCATTGACTATAGCCTGCCGGGAACACCCGATGAGCGCAAAAAATATTTTTGATTATGGAAAGTGACCGCTGGTTTATTGTGGTATATCCTGTCGTTATAAAGACATGATAAGAGGTCCTCACGAGAAAAATAATATGCAGCGTTTAATACAATGCATCATGCTGAGTTTTCGTAAAATCGTTGCTTCTGCACTGCAAAAAGAACGTGGAGAGTAAAGCGCCGAACGGAATCTCTTTCGCTGTTTTGTTTTATTTCTGCTGATATGCCCCCATTATTTATATCCGAAAGTATTGAAATTGCGGAAGATGTCGTTGGGTTTATTATCACCCCCCCCTTGAGAGACTCGCAATCATCTGAATAAAAGAGAACTTGCCGATATTACAGTTTTCTGAAACTTCAATTGAGACAGGCGGGCCATTTGTATTTTTGATTATTCGGATTGCCATATCCGTGACAATCTTGAAATTCAATAGGTTTTAAGTTGATTTTACATAGGCTGTTTGTTTTTTAATTTCAAAAGTTCATCATCCAACCCGTAGCGGATAATATCGATGGTATTGCTCTGCTGTGAGATATGGTTACCTGTTAAAACGGGCAATTGAAACGGAAAGAACGCCGGGGTGTTTTTCAATAATTCAAGATTGGCTTTCCCTTCTTTAGTAGCATATAGAGCGGCCTCGTACAAAAGTATTGTGAGGTTCGTGTCACTGATTTTCATCAGTTTGCATTGCTTATAGCAGCCTTTGACATTAGAATCCTCTAACACGCCCCATGCAACAAAAGATCGGATTGTGTATCGGGCATTTCGGACTACTGTTTCTCTGTCGCCGTATTGCTCTTTGAGTCGGGAAAAAACTTGGGCTTGCGTGATCTGATCCTGCAAGTTAAAAAGTCTCCCG
>JBAYAV010000364.1:0-3331 GCA_041669565.1 Lentisphaeria bacterium | reverse complement strand
TCTGGCTCGTCGCTTCCCATTTCGGCAATCAACGGTTCAAATAAGCAAAGTCGATCACGAAGTTCCTCGGGAGATGCCCCGATTGGTGAATAAATATCACCCGTGGTGAGACGGTGCACGGAGAGAGCATGGATCAGACGCAACGCCATCGGTATATAATTTTTTGGCGTGAGTGCATTTTTGATGCGTGATTCCAGTACCTGGCTGCAATCGATAACTGCCTTGATCTCGGGAATCATCCGGAAAGATGTATTTTGTTCTAAGGTACTCCAGTAGCTGTCAAAAGCGATCAAGCCGGGTTGATTGTCCGGGACTTCTTTATCCAAAATACCTTTCATGCTCATGGATAGTGTTTTAAGGACTTCACGCTTTTCAACAACGGTCACTCTTTCAAAAGTATCTATGTAATCAGGGTGTACCGGAAATAGCCGGACAAATTCATCCATGCGTTCGTTTAAACCACCATAATATTTAGCAAACGGAGTGAGGTGATCTCTGATCTTTGCCTGCTGCTCTGTGGTTTTTTTTAATAGACGTTCCGCAACCACAAATTTAACATCGTTTCGGGCAATCGGAATCTGTTCGAAGCGGTCCTTCACCCGGCGCATGGTGTCCGCCACAAAGGCAAATCTTGGGTTATCAAAAATAGCTTCCTGTACTCCGGCTATAAAACGGAAGCGAAGATCTTTACAGACCTCGCCGACTTCACGGAGGAAGTTTAAATCAAGAATGAGCTCCTGATCCTTTCGAGTTCTTAAATAATCCAGTAGCTCATCGACCACCAGCAGGAGACCTTTTTCAGGATACACTTCGCCAAATTTGGTCATCATATCTTCAAAAGCTCGTTTATGATTGGTGACTTTTCCCGAGTCCGGAAAGACATAACTCACGCCCATGTTTTCAAGATATTCTTCAAGTTCTGCTACCAGAATATCTCTGAGTGACATGGTCGATGCGCCTATTTCAGTGCGGATGACCTTAAATTTACCGGCAATCTTGCCTGCGTGCGTTTTAACGCTTTCGTGGTTCAAATTGTCAAGCAGAGATGCATCCGCAGCAATACTGGAAATAACAGACATTAAGTGAGATTTACCGGTACCGTAATTACCGACCACCAAGAGGCCTTTGTTGTCGACTGGTTGTTCAAACTGAAGCTGAGGAATGACAAGGTCAACCATTCGTTCTGCCATTTCATCAGAAATTACATAGGTGTTAACCAGTTGATGGGCAGCACTTTTTTTGTTAGCATCGCGCAACTGAACGACCGATTCGATTGGGTCAAATTGAATTAGTTCTCCGTATTTCATATCAGTTTATCCTTGCTTGTTTAAAATCTACTGTTGCTTCGCCGTTCATGCTGACAACTAAAGTATCTGATAAATCGTAACTTCTATATTCGCGGTGGCCTGGCTCTGCATAGGTCAGTTTGCCTTTTTTTAATGTGCCATTCCAAGATGCTACAATGCTAAAATTTCGGGATAGCCCCTGCAGCAGACGCAAAGGATCCTGCTTAAGATCAATATCAAAAAGGATCTCAGTGTTATCCAGAAAAACCTTATCCCCGTTGCCATTGACTGCCTGTGCTAAAATTTCGGCTAGCTTCAATTGTCTTTGCTTTTCAGTTAATTCAAGCAGCTCTTTCGATAGGCGTAAATTGATATTGATAGGCTCTGTGTGGTGTCGTTTTGCCAAGTTTTGGATAACGGAAGTTTTTCCTGAACCACTTTTGCCGACGATCAACACAAGCCGGTGGTATAGTTCTTCCGCTGCTTTTAGTGATTGTATCACTTTATTTTCTATGGACTCTACCATTCATTGCTCCTATCCATGGCCTTGGTTATTTATCCGGTTTCTCAGCGGTGATATGAGAAGCCGCGCCACCAGTCTTAACCCAATCGTCTACTTGATCCTTCTTAAATTTCCAAAGACGACCAATTTTATGGGCGGGCATGCCTTTTTCGCTTATCCACTTATAGACGGTATCTCGTTTGATCCCGAGATAGTCTCCAATTTCATCTACGGACAACCATCGGTCTTCCATCTTCGACTCCATTCTATTTGTTTGAGGACCGTTTAAACGGCTCGTCAAGTTGTTTGATCGAACGACATCCCAATGGGATGCAACTCGGCTACATTAGGTTAAACAAGGTCTAATATATATAGATCAAAAGAGAAAATCAAGCTATCTTTTCGGATTTAACCGAGTTTTGCCAAATTTTTTGTCCTCCCAATCCTCATTGAAAAGGCGTATGCTACATTGGGGAATATGATTGATGCCGTGGAATGTCCCGCAGGAGGAAAATCGATCTTGGCATTTAGCGAGTACTAAAACGCGTGGATATACTCCCCTCAGTCTGTTAAGTGGCGGTAGCGATAGCCTGATTTTAACGTACTTGTGTCGAAAACAAAACATCCCGTCAAATCTGTTGGACTTGACGGGATGTTAAATAAATGGTGGAGGCGCAGGGAGTTGAACCCTGGTCCTAAAAAGATTTCCCGAAGGCTTCTACATGCATAGTACGCTATTTAATCTTAGTCTTTCGGGTTGGTGACGTACACACACGCCGAAAAAAGCATCATTCTGTTAGTTCTTATTGATTTTCCCGAATGAACGGAATCCCAACCAGCCTGATTTTTTCGTTTCTAGCTTCTATCAGACATCCAAGAAGAAACGTCACTGCTTAAGCAGCGAGAGCGAGGTTATTATTCGCAGTTATGTTTTTGATTGATGATTTAGGAGGCCAACAATCGTCCTCCGCACGCGACCTGCGTTCTACCCAGCTAGTCGAAACCATTTCGCCCCCAAACTGAATATACACTTTTGTAAGTACTGATACTATAATCTATTAAACGCTATTTGCTGACAAATATTGTATTTTTGATGCGTTATTTTTAAAAAGGCCAAAAGTCATTTTTTTAATTAAAAGACAGTCTCAGATGGAAAAAAGGTATTTTTAGATTAAATTATTTTTGTTTTTTTATACTTGTTTTTAATTGGAAAGATTTATTTTATGAAAATTGCTTTATGGCCCAAAGAAATTGTGGACAATGAGTCCTTATATATGGATACCTATTTGTTGGATACGGAGACGCCCTGTGGTGCGGTGATCGTATGCCCTGGTGGTGGATATAGTCATCTAGCAGAGCATGAAGGCCGTCCGATCGCGGAAGTTTTTAATTCGCTTGGGTTTCACGCTTTTGTATTGAGATACCGGATTTGTCCGACGCACTTTCCCGAGCCCCAGCAGGATGTTTTGCGAGGAATTAAGATCGTTCGGATGCATGCGAACGAGTGGAAAATCAATTCCGATCAGATTGCGGTCTGCGGTTT
>JBAYAV010000363.1:0-3337 GCA_041669565.1 Lentisphaeria bacterium | reverse complement strand
GTGCGTCTCTGTACCCTCCCGCCAAGACGTCGGAACGGAGACATCACTATTATACCGATAAAAACAAAATTATGAACGATAAATACCACCACAAATATCGAACAAAATTACACAGAATGCTAAGATTTTAAGTATCTTTCATTAGGAACAAATTCACCTTTTATCATTTTACCATAATAGGTCCTTCTAATCTTACTTAATTTTCTATTTTAGTCACGATGTCTTGGTTTCTCTGTAAATAAATATTGCCCAGCTTTTGTATTCATATGATGAATTTTTTCATAACGTCCTTACTAAGGTTGTTTTGTTTGTACTACATAATACAGTACAAAAAAACAAAAAATCAAATCAAAACACCTATAATATTAAAAAAAAAGTTTTTTATTTTTGTTCTATAAAGAAGAGGGAAGAATTCAAGTTATTAATGAGCTTTTATTTCAATCTTTTTTCTATTTCTGGTAATAAATTTTCTGCCATTCGGTAGAAACCTAGATCTGTGGCATGACAACCATCTACAGTGCATTCCGAAAAATCTTCGCCCTGGAAAAATTCAGCATCAATGAAATAAATATTTTTATCACCAGCAACCTGACAGCGTTCAACGGTTTCAATTTCAACCTTTTTGCATGCTTCGCGATAATTTTTTTCGCTTTGGTTAAAGATTTCCTTAGCATAGGCAACTTTAGATACAATTAATATAGGCGTTGTCGGATGTTTGACACGCAAAATACGAATAAATTCAGGTAATGTTTTCGCCAGATTTTCAACAGTACCACAATTGGCTTCGTAATCAAGGATAAACATTCCTGGGGTTTCGATACGGGCGATATGTTCAGCGACTTCTGGTTCACCTTTTCCGACACCGGAAAAGGCCAAGTTAAGAAAAGGACGATTTAATTTGCGACTCAAAATATTGGAGTAACACATCCCAGGCCGAGAAGCGCACCCCCCCTGAGCTATAGAAGTCCCATAGATAACGATAGGATGCTCATCAACAAAAGGTGTCGGAACAGCTAAAGAAGCATTTTCTTCCAATCCAATAGAGAGTCCCTTAACGCTGTTGTACAGAGGAAAGTTCAAGGTAAAGTCGTGCATTCCAGATATTTCCAGCATGTCAAATTCATAAGTATACTCATAATCGTCAATATCAAAGCGGGTAACTCCAGCAAATGTTTGCCGGTTTGAATTGCCTAGATATAAATCGAATCCACTGCTGCCGGTATTCGGCATATGATCGATTTTGGAAGGGGCCAGTAATTTTACTTTAACAGCAATACGGTGACTATCGCTTCTGAATTTAATCTGTCCGCCAGCGGTGCAATTACTCAAAACTTCGACACCTTCAGGTAAAACCGGATCAGGATTTACCGGAAAACGCCGATAAACCTTGTCTTGCTCAAACCAATAAAAACCAACTAATTTAAATGGAGATTGATTCGGATTCAGCCAAATGAGACCATTTTCATCAACAGATTCAATCGTCATATTTTTGTCAATTTTTAAAACATCAATTTTATCATTCATCGTGAAAAGCAACCTTTTTATTTAATGAGCTAATTATATAAAGTTTTGGCTCTTTTTGTTAAACTTTCAATTTTTTATAAATATAAAATATAATAAAGAGTCTCATCTCTTTATTCGTGGGCTGAATATCCTGCTGGGTGTTTTGATTGTTGTTGATATTTTGTTTGAAGCTCAAACGATGTATTATCGTTTTTAGTTAATTTAATAACACATAACAAAATGTGCAATTCGGGCTTTTACTATTTTTTCTCCTTTTGTGACTGAGTCAGGGGGGGGATCAGCACATAAATGCCCAGATAGGAATTGTACCATTGTATAGCACTACTGATTTCAAGATCCGCATATTCATCGAAATGGCCCAACGAAGCTCCGTAAGATGCAGGCATCTCGGATTTTACCAATTTCGGATAATAATAAGCCATACAACCCGCATTCCATCTTCTCCCGCATGTCCCTATAAAACTTGAAGGGTTTCAACCTCTTCGCCCTCCGCAAGTCGACAAAACAGTTGTATAAAACTTCGTTGATATCCTCCGGATTAAGCCACAAAAGAAGAGTTTTGATTTCTCCTGAGGGCGACGAACCGAAATCATGGCAATTTTTTAGAGGAATTTTGTCAAGTCGCTGAAGAAGAATTAGGATTCTTTGTTGTTGCCTGCAGCAGCTGCAGTTTAAATTCAGGGATGCTCTTTTGGCTAGTCTCGTGCAGAAGTTGCAACTTCCAGCGCAGGTGCTCAGGGTCCGTCATATATTCCATACTCGGCTCCCAGCCTAGGCGGGAATCTTGCGTGACTAGTGGCAACGTTGCCTCAACATTCTCTTTTTCCGCCTGGATAATGCTGAGCATCTGCGCCAACGCAGATAATTTTTCTTCTTGAGTAGCTTGGGCGTCTCGTAGAACTTGATTGCAGAGATACCAGCGCTTGACATTGATGCCGGTCTGGACGCAGTAGCCGATGAATTCACCCAGCCGGACGCTGCTCGCCGCCTCGTACTGGCTGACAGATGGAGAGTGTAGCAGGGCTTCTTGCAGTAACGCCGTGCCTGCACTCATTTTTCGGACCATATTCTGCAACAGCGCGATTTCCCCAGGGACGATGGCCGGGTTGTGCGGATGGTACGGCGTATGCACGATGTGTGTGCCAAAATACGCATATGGTGCTTCCGGGATTTTGTGGTCTTCATCTAGGAAGAGCAGGGGATAAGTCGGGCCGATGCGGAAGGGGCCATATTGATCTTCGTCGGTTGGCACATAGTCGCAGGCGGCTGAACTCCAAAGCCGCCAGCCGGCAATGGCCTTGCTGGCGCCCCGCCGAGAAAACAGGCGCTTCGCTACCTTTTGCAGGTGTTCCGCAAAAGGCAGCCCATTTGTCCAGTATGCCTCTTTGCTGAGTTCGCTGATGAATGACGGCGACCAGCCGTAGTGATGCGATTCCATCAAGCCGGTTAGACCCCAATCGCGGTGAGCTGCCAATAGTGCATCCCAGCGCTTTTTCCATTGAAACGGGATGGGCTGATAGGGGATGACGCCGATGTCCCACGATAGCCCACCGGTATTGGCCATAGCGTACAGCGGAATATTCCTGGATTTTGCAGCCTCTGCCTCGGAACGGAAGTAATGTCCTGGACCGGCAAAGGATGCCGTATAATCAACGGAGCGCATCGGGATGCCACCTTTCTCGATATTTTCGAACATTTCGAAAGTGACCTGTAGGGAGATATCCGAGGGCAGATTTTTGATCAGTGCCAAGCGGTCCGCAGTAGGCGCCCAGCCCCAATTGTACGTCCAGAAGACGACATCCAAGGCAGGGTT
>JBAYAV010000362.1:0-3363 GCA_041669565.1 Lentisphaeria bacterium | reverse complement strand
TGGTGGTTATATCATGATGAACTGGAGACGCTTAATGGAATTTGCAGGGCCACATATTCTAGAAAAATGCTGTCATGACTTGGATCTAATCAACTGGTTCTGCGACAGCTTACCAACCAAAATATCATCCTTCGGTGGGCTTGATTATTTCGTACCGGAAAACCAGCATTACATGGAACAATATGAAAAGGGCGTTTTTGACTCATGGGACGATCCGCATGCTCAGGATTCCCCTTTCACTTCAAACAAGGATTTGATGGACAACCAAGTGGGGATTATGCAGTACCGCAATGGTATCCGTGTGATGTTTCAGGCGACAATGTCCAATGCAATCCCGGAACGCCGGATGTATTTTTCCTGTACGGAAGGAACCATGATTGCCGAATTATATTCCAGCACCGTGAAATACAAACGTATTGAAGACGAGGGCGAAACAGTAATTAATTTTGGCGCAGACGGCCATGGGGGCGGCGATGCTTTCATAACGAAGGAATTATATGAAACCATGACAAAAGGCATCGAGCCTAAATGCAGCGGCAACGAAGGTCTCGAAAGCGCGGTAGTCGCACTGGCAATGGATCAAGCCGCTCGGACAAATCAAATGATTGACATGGAGCCAATCTGGAAAAAGCTCGATAGATAAGGCTCTATTTGCCGATAAAAAAGCCAAGAGTCCTTTTAGGAACAACTTGGTGGTTTTATCGGGGAGATTGTTTTCAAATAACTTTACTTTTTTCTGGATTTGAATCCGTGAAACAAAAATTGTTACTTTATTTTCACGGATTCAGGCTACGATTCATACTTAAAACAGCCTTGCTCTAAAAAGAAAAAAGAATTTTCCGGCGTCTGTTGGTTATTCCTTTTTCAAAAAAGGGAAATATACCTTCTTTTTATTCGATATTATTTTAAATACAACCCCTTTTTATTTGAAGATTTCAAAAACTGAATTATATTTATGAATCCATCTAAAAATTTAACATTATAAATTTATATAACCCAATAGTAAAAGGGAAAATCATGTCACATAAAAAAGGTCAGTCAGCGAGTCGTAACGGTAGAGACAGTAATCCAAAATATCGTGGTGTAAAAGCTTACGGTGGTCAAACTGTAACTGCTGGCAGTATTATTTTGCGTCAATGCGGAACAAAATTCCATCCTGGCAAAAACGTCGGTTTAGGCCGTGATTTTACCATTTATGCTCTTTGTGACGGCATTGTCGAATTTGTTAAAAGTAGCCGCAAAATTAACATTTTGCCCCTCCCTGCTGAAAAAGCATAAGTTTTAAAGACTTATAAATTTTAAAAGCGCGCGAAATTATTTATTTTGTGCGCTTTCTTTATTTTAAAGACGATCTTTTGAACAATCCGTACAGTCTTTAACTTGAACTTTTTCAAATAATTCGCCTGTTGGGATTCATTTCTATTCTGTCCGACAGAATTGCCATAAAACCCTTTTAGCACTTCTTTTTGCCAGACCAATAAACGCTAACTGCAAAATTTGGATTCCTTTATTATCGTTATTCATTCGTCTTCACGACCTTTTTCACAAAATCACGAGAGGTATATTTTTTTGTTTCATAGGAACAGGAATACGGATGCGAAAACTGAAACCTCTCACCGCCTAATTCCACCCATCGAACTTTAAAAGACACGCTGTTCTGTTTTTTTACCATTGGCGGCAGAGGGAAAGAAAGATTAAGTTGTTTCGGAGAATCAAGATTCAAACTTTCCTCAAGATCGCATGGATTTTCAGCTTCTAAAAAAAAAGTTCGCTTATTATCCCACATCTTAACCTTCCAAGTATAATGACCAGCATACCCCCTGTCTACAAAAACATTTAATTGCACATCAAGCTTATCCGCACAGCCGTCTTTATTTTCATCGACCAAACAATCAGAACCTGTTCCCAAAAAATAAATCCGGTCATGTTCATATTCCAGATAATTTTTTGGCTCTGTTTGATATTCACGATCGGATTTCTGCAATGTCAACGCCAAAGTGCCGTTTTGCTTCTCCGAAATTTCTATATTTTTAACAACACGAGAACCAGTCTGACCTGATTTAAATATTTTTTCCCCAGAAAAATCAAAAAAAACGGCATTACTCCCTGCTTTATCACACGAAAAATGATAAGTATCATTCGCGATAACAACATTTTCTTGGGAAACCAATTCCGCATCTACATAAAAGCGGCCCGGTTTTTCTACCGTCACCGTAGCATGTACACGCAACAAATCACACAAACCATTATGGTTCTTATCGATGAATTCTTCCGAAAAATTCGCAATAGAAGCCCCATTGCCAGACCAGCTTCCAAGCAAGCGCACTACCCGCTTTGCAGCATCCTTCTCATCGTTCTTCCTTTCCGCGACAATAAAAAAATCATAGTAGCTATGTTTTATTACGGAGGCCGAGCATGTATAAACGCCATCGTCCGCCATTTTATCAACTCCGGTGCCATCATCCGAAAGCTTAATGGTTCGTTGTTTCTTCTTATCCGCATACATGTCTTGCATCACACAAAGGACAGGATAGCGTTTCCGGTCTTTCACTATTTTTCCCGCATTGTTTATGCGCGCTTCTACAACAAACGACTCTTCTTTTAAGATATTTTTTTTCTGCAGACGCGCTTCCAAAGTCCAGAGTTTTGCCTTTTCATGTCCCAAAAAAATATATTTTTCCTCTTTTTTTAGTTTTTTTCCATCCAAGAGAAGTTGATATTTACCAGCGGGTGCATTTGGAATTTCAACACATACAAAACTCTGGTTCAGCTCAAAAAATGGAATCTTCATCGGCGTGCCATCCGGTGTACCATCCTCCGAATAGAGAAAATATTCCGGGTGGCTTTCCGATGTTATCAACGAACCATCGGGCAATTTCAACGTAATCAGCAAAGACTTTTTAGCCCGCGTCAGCATAAAATTAAACTTCTGTTTTTTATGCAGATAGAATGCAAATTTTTCTTTTCCCCCAGGCGAGACAGCCAATGATGCTGATATTTGTCTGGTGTCTCGGCCGAAATCGGACATCCTCCACTGTGATTTTCCTTCTTGTGCGCTTAAATTAAGCAATATACTATTGCAAAAAAAGAACCCCGCCGCCCATAAACAAAATTTCATTCCTTTTTCCTTTTTAGTCTTTCACCCCACCATAAACAAAAAAAATGAACACAAAACACATCCCCATAATTTTATCTTCTTTTCCACTGCATAACTGATATTTCGTGCAGCGGAACGCCTTTTTTTTCTGTTTCTTCAAATTTTCTTATCTCTTTACAATATATCGGAACAACTCCTATTTTTCAAAAAAAATATAGACACCATAACACACTCACGGAAAGAACTTCCAAAGGGCACAATTCGAG
>JBAYAV010000361.1:0-3367 GCA_041669565.1 Lentisphaeria bacterium | reverse complement strand
TGATAATCAACTCTTTATGTAAGTTTATGCGTGTGATAAGTGATGAATTAGAGCCAAAAAAGAGCGACAAAACAGCATGTTTCCCTAGAAAATCCACCCATTAAATAGTCCGAAGAGCCAAAAATAATGCAGTTCTGATAATACTTCCGTTCGCGTTTCAAAGTCCTGTTCAGCCAATCCAAGGTGTTTTCAGAAAAAGAAATAGAAGACGAATTAACTCCCACAAACAACGTATTTCCATAAGAAAACCAATAATTTTCCTGACCAAAAACCGAACGATAGAGCTGTAGACCAACTTTATCATTAATATCATGATTTCCAGGAATCGAATAAATTGGCATGGTTTGAAAAGCATCATGAACTTCGCTTACCATCCAGCGATAATGAGACAGCGTGCGATACCGGAACAAATCCCCGACCTGCAATACAAATCGATCCTTCGATTTTTTTACGTTCTCACCAATAAGATCCACAATCGAGGTCCGCGTGCCCGTATCACTAAAGGCTGAAAAATAAAAGTCCGAATTCGTGGAATCAAAAACCTTATCCGCTGGCGCAAAAAATTTCTCGACAAAAAAAGAGTCTATATTTTTAGTTATAATCACATCAAAAAACTGAACAACAACCGTCAGCAACAACAAGACTACTCCGACTTTGACAAAAAAATTTTGGGACTGCGTCTTCAACATTTTTCTATGTTCCTTTAATCCTTGATAAGTGGTATTTCTTTTAAATTAGCACCCGTAAATAATCATTTTCGAACCATTTGATTACCTTTTCGTCATGATCGATTTTTTATGCGTTTTAATTCTGAAATTATATAAAATTTATATTGATTACCATCTTGTAATCTTGTCGTAATATTCTGGAATTGTTCATAAGGTACATTAAAAAAATACAACAAAAAACAACTCTTTTTATAATACTATCCTCAAACATCTGAAAGGATCCAACAAATGCCAATCTTTCGAAAATATTCCTTAACCAAAACCTTAGTCGCAATGCTGGCTGTCTTTCTTTTCATACGCATTGTCTTTATGATTTACATGCCACTCTTTGACCCCTCCGAAGGGCGATATGCCAATATTTCTGCCAATATGGAAATTTATCATAACTACCTTGAACCACAATTTATTCATCATGGCGTCCTGCAAAATTTTGAAGGGAAGCCTCCACTGATGTTTCAATTGGGCGGGCTCGCCTGCAAAGTTTTCGGTATCAACAGTTTTGCCGTACGTTTTCCATCCCTGCTCGCCGCCATCGGTATTCTGATCTTTATGTACAGCGTCGTTAAACATTATAAGAATGAAGAAACAGCAGTCCTCGCAGTACTGCTAACCTTTTTCAGCACCTTTTTCTATGTCACATCGGGCTTATCCCTAACCGATATGCTTTTGACCTTTACAATCACCGGTGCCCTTTTTGCTTATATTGAATTTTTAAATGCAACAAGCTCAAAAATCAAACGAAAATACTGGAGTTGCATCTTCTGCATCATGCTAGCACTGGGGATGATGACCAAAGGTCCTATTGCTATTGTCCTGCCTGGAATACCCATCTTTATTTACACCATTTGGAATAAAAAATGGAAAGACCTCAAATTTCATGCTTGGATTATAGGGCCACTTTTGTTCTTTGCTATCTGCGTACCATGGTTTTGGATGATGCAAAACAAAAACCCCGACTTTCTAAATTACTTTTTTATCAATGAAAATTTCAAACGCTTTCTTTTTTCACACTATGGGGATCGCTATGGCAGTGGACATGAATTCTTCTATGGAATGTCTGTCCTCTGGTTTATCGTTGTCAATCTTCCAGGAGTACTGCTGCTTCCTCTATTAAAAAGCAAATTCAAACGGTGGAAAACACATAGGTTCTGGAGAGATCCACTTATTTTCTTCAGTGGCGGAAGTACCATTCTAATCATTCTATTCTGGGGCCTCACCCCACGCGTTCCGATCGCCTATTTATTACCAACCGTTCCACTCACCAGTATCTTTATCGCATCTCAATTTGGTTCGACAAGACTGCTGTTTCGATTTCATTTCTGGGAGATTGCTTGGAAAAATACCGCTATTTTTGGATTTGCAACCACTCTCCTGATGGCCCTTTTTTTAGTCCTGTCGATGCACACATCCTCTCAAACCACAAAATTGCTTCTCGTAAAAACAGAAAAATTAAACAACGGAAGCCAGCAGCTTTATTTTGCTTGCAGAACGCCTTATTCTGCTCATTTTTATGCCAGAGATAAAATTGTTCTTCACCCCAAAGAAGAAATTAATCAAAGCTTAAAAGAAAGTTCAAACGACCTGCTCATTATCTCTGAACATAACTACAAAAAATTAACAAAAAAAATAGACCGTAACTGTATCCTGCGTCTTAACAAATGGTTTGTATTCGCTCCAAAATGCTTGCAAAATGCCTCAATTGAAAAAATATAATACGATACTAAAAGTGGATTCTCTAGTAATAAACAACCCGCGAATACAAACAAATGGAAATCAATTATGAAAAATATGAAAAAACGCATCGGGATTGTCATTCCCTGTTTTAATGAGGCTTTGCGAATTGATTTTTATAAATTTGGACAATACCTTCAACAACATCCGGATCTTTTCTTCTGCTTCGTCGATGACGGCAGCACCGACCGAACAAAACAACTGCTTGCTGAATTTGTATCTAAAAATGAAAGATCATCCATGCTTTCTTACTCCAAAAATTGCGGAAAAGCCGAAGCCGTCCGACTTGGAATAGTAGCCCTTATGAAAGAATTTTCCGACAAAGACTGGGTTGGTTTCTGGGATGCTGATTTAGCAACTCCGCTAAACGAAATGGAACAATTCAAAAAAGAAATAGCCCAAAAATCAGATCTGGAATATATCTTTGGCTCCCGCTGGATCCACCTTGGCTCCCGCGTTGAACGCACACCAATCCGTAAATTAACCAGCCTTTTCTGCGCAGTCTTAATCCGGGCCTATCTGCAACTGCCACTCTACGATTCCCAATGCGGAACAAAATTATTCAAAATCTCACTTGCTAAAAAAATATTTACTGAAAAATTCTGTACCCGATGGCTCTTTGATGTCGAAATATTCAAAAGAGTAACACTACTCTATTCCAACAAAGATATCATTCAACATTGCATGGAAAAAGAAGTCGTCTCCTGGCAAGATATTCCGGGCTCTAAAATAGGCTGGAAAAATTGTTTTACAGTCCTCACAGAACTGACTCATATCGCTTGGACATATCGAAAAGCACAAAATATGCCATTAAAAAAATAAACTTGTTTGAAAAACACAGCATTGGAACTAAATTAAAAAAATCCAACAAAACGAAGGATCTATTTATTATGCGCATTTTGTTAATT
>JBAYAV010000360.1:0-3369 GCA_041669565.1 Lentisphaeria bacterium | reverse complement strand
TTTGTCTTTCCAGCCTTCCAGCTTGTGCTCACAGATACCTTCGGTTAGTAAGTCCAGGGCACACATTCGAGGATTCAGGGAAGAATAGGGGTCTTGAAAAATCATTTGCATTTCGCGGCGCAAAACACGCAGGCGTTTTGCCGATATCTGATGAAGATTTTCGCCCTGGAAAAAAATATTGCCGGAAGACTTTCTTTCAAGTTGCAGAATGCATCGTCCAAAAGTTGTCTTTCCGCAGCCGGATTCGCCGACAAGTCCGAGGGTCTCGCCTTGGGCAATATCAAGAGAGATGTGCTGAACCGCTTTGACTTGTCCACAGACGCGATTCAAAATGCCTTTTCGGATAGGAAAGGATACCGATAGATCTTGTGCAGAAACGAGAGCAGGATTAAAATGGGAGGAGGAGGACATAAAAGTTTATCATGAATAATTAGGGGAAAAGTAAATAATAAAAAAGCCATTTAATACTTACAATTATGATGTATCAAATGGCTTTTTGTTTCGTGTACAACCCCTGCTGTGAAATTATTATTGGGGGGTATAAGTGTACGTTAGACGCCGGAGTAAGCGCTGAAACCGCCATCGATTGGAATGACAGTTCCAGTTACAAAACTAGCCGCTTTGTCGCTGATGAGGAATAAAACAGTGCCGAGAAGATCTTCAGGAACACCAAATTTTCTCATGGGAGTATGGTTGACAATTTTGTTTGCGCGGGCTGTGAAACTTCCATCGGGGTTTGTCAAAAGAGTTTTGTTTTGATTGGTGATGAAGAATCCAGGAGCGATCGCATTAACGCGAATGCCGACGGGAGCCATATGAACTGCGAGCCATTGGGTGAAATTACTGATTGCAGCTTTTGCAGCACTGTAGGCAGGAATTTTAGTTAAGGGTCTGAACGCGTTCATGGAAGAGATATTAAGAACAACGCCGCTACCATTTGCCGCCATGTCTTTGGTCAGAACCTGAGTTGTCAGAAGAGTTCCGATGAAATTGAGATTGAAAACAAATTGGATGCCTGCGGGATCCAGATCGTAGAATGAAATTTTATCTTTTTGGGGATTTGTAAAGATATCTTTCGGCATGGTTTCATCTGAAGTTGTGCCTTTGGGGTGATTTCCGCCAGCGCCGTTAATTAAAATATCGCAGGGGCCGTAAGCTGCTTTGATTTCTTCGTAAGCGGCTTCAATGCTGGGGCGTTCTAAAACATTGCAAGCTACTCCCATAGCGATGAAGCCTTTTGCGGTAATTTCTTCCGCGACTTTGTCAGCGGCTTCTTTGCGTAAATCAAGAATGGCGACTTTGGCTCCGCATTCGGCGAGAGCTGAGGCCATAACGCTGCAAAGAATTCCACCACCGCCTGTTATAACTGCGGTTTTCCCTGCTAGATCAATATGAAGTGGTACGGACATGTTTTTTCCTTTCAATAAAATGAATTTGAGATTGCGTTTAGTGAAGCAAATATCCGATTCTCAATAAGATATCCGCAATTGGGTCTATATTTTTTTGTGATTCTTTTCTTCGATATAAAAATAGACTCTTACATAACATAATCGTTTTTTTTAGATCGTAAAGTCAACAAAGTTGTTATTTGCAATAAAATGCTTATGAATTTAGAATATAGCTGGATTTGATGAAAAGTTTTGACAATGAGATCGAATAAAGAAAGGTTGCGGATGCTTCAATATTTTGTTTCCTTATTGATGTATTGAAAAATGAAAGTTTTTGGTGGATGCATTTTCGAAAACGATAAAAATGCAATGTGTCTACGCCTTTATAGCAAAGAATTATTTTCTCTTTTTCTGTTATAAAAGGTCTCTTGCTTTCCCCCTTCCCAATAATTTTAATTTCTATGCGTTTAAAACATGACAGTTTCTTTTTTTCTTATATCATTATCGTTTTTATAAGTTTTATGGTATTATATTTGTATAAAAGTTAATGCGTAAATTTTTTTAGAACATTTCGTTTAACTTTTCATTATAAATGAGGGTATACGATAGCATTTTTATTTAATGAGGGGTTCTATGCGTGCTTTTTTTCTTTTGTTTTTGTTTGGTGCTGGTTTATTTTTAACTTCCTGTAGGACGCTGGAGGTTGAAAATAATAAAGAGAATGCTGAAGAAATAAAATTATCGAAGCAAAAGATTCTTTTGCAGGACTTGTTGCAGGAGCGTTTAACGCAGATTGATGATTTGATATCCGCAGGCGCGTATTCACAGGCAGAAATTGCTCTGCTGCCACTTTTGCATAATGAAGAGTGTGCACAAACCGTTGCGCATTTTCAAAAGCTAATTCAAACGGGTAAAGCAGAAAAAGGCTATACTGGAAAACAGGCTATAGCAAAACAGAAAATGCTGAACGAAGCGGAGGCGGGACTGGATCTCCCTGAAAAATATGGCAATGTCGTCGTGATTGATGCAAATCTGTCCTCGCTTGAAATGCCAGAAGGGGCAATGGAAAAATTATTGATGCATCCCATTACTCTAAATTCGCTTGAACCTGTCGGAATAAAAGAGCTGGTAACACTATTGAACCGCGACGGAATGAATATTGTTGCGGATGAAGCTTTGCAGGAAAGCAAAAAGTTATTAATTAATGTAAAAGATGTTCCAATTCCAGAATTGTTTTCCTATATCGCCCGAAATATGGGCGTGGCATTCTATATTGGCGAAAATCTGGTCTGGGTGACTGAGGGCGAAACTGGGGCTGGCGCAAAACTTGAAACAAGAATCATTCGTCTGCGGAAAGGCTTTATCCCTAAAGTGCCAGCGGGAGTCGGCGCGCCGGGCTCTACATTGGGCAGCGATGGCGGCGTTGAAAACGAAGAAGATAATGATCTGAATGATGCCCTGGATACTTTTTTGGCCGATAGCCCAGAAGGCGCGCTGTATAAAATTTTCCCCAATCGCAATATCGTGATGGTGCGAAATACACGCGAAAATATCCGCCTCGCCGAAAAAATTATTCGTGAATTTGATCGACCGCCATACCAAGTGATTATTGAAGCGCGATTTATTGAAATTAGCCAAAGTGATCTGCAGGATCTTGGCGTAAACTGGAGTAATATGAAGGGCGGTAATACATCGAATGGAAGCACGGATTCCGACGGAAATGTCATTACGAATAGCCTGAATGCATCCGGAAATAATTCTTTGAATGCGAATAGTTTTCTTACTGTTCTCGGTGGGGCAACGGAAGGCGGAAGCATGACGCTCAGCGGTGTACTTGGAAATCGTACTTTCGATATGGTCCTGAAAGCATTAGAAACGAAAGAAAGCTCGGTAACCTTGAGTATCCCTCGCGTGACGGTGCTAAATAACCGCACGGCACGCCTACGGAAAGGAATGAAATACTACTATTTTGAGGAATATG
>JBAYAV010000359.1:0-3383 GCA_041669565.1 Lentisphaeria bacterium | reverse complement strand
GTGGCGTTATTGCTGCAGGTATTGGAGCTGTTATTTCCGGGGTATTCGGGTCGAAAAATATTTACGGAAGCGGGGCGTTTTTTTCAGACTGGTGAATTGCTGCATGAAGTTTATGCGGGGTTTGTTGAGCAGATTACGCGTGCCATTACATGTCGTCCTCACACGAAGAAAAGAGATCCTGATTGTTTTGAGAAAGCGCGCTGTTGTGCGGAGAAGTTTACGGCTGAGTTATTGAACAAATTAGCGGGCATTCGCGAATTATTAAAATTGGATATTCAGGCTGCTTTAGATGGAGATCCTGCCACAAAATCGGCGGATGAAATTATTCTTGCGTATCCCGGTTTTAAGGCGATCTGCATCTATCGTATTGCACATGAATTATATCAGGCGCCGGTCCCGCTGATTCCTCGTATTATGAGTGAGTATGCGCATACGCAGACGGGAATTGATATTAACCCGGGGGCAAAAATAGGCACTAGTTTCTTTATTGATCATGGAACGGGTGTTGTGGTCGGTGAAACGGCCGTTATTGGTGACGGGGTAAAACTTTATCAGGGCGTGACTTTAGGGGCATTGAGTTTTCCCAAGGACTTTTGTGGTAAGCTCATTAAAAACATAAAACGTCATCCGAATATTGAGGATGATGTTACGATTTATGCTGGTGCTACGATTTTAGGGAATGTTACAATCGGAAAAAACTCAGTGATTGGGGGAAATGTTTGGCTGACGAAAGATATTGTAGCGAATAGTAAGGTTACATTTGCGCCGGCAGATAATTTAATTCGAAAGCACAAAAAGGAAACAACGGGAGATAAATAAGGCCGAGGTGGAATGCTTTGCATTTTGGAGGGGGCTGCGCATATTTTTTCGCGGGAGTTCGAAGGATTTTTTTCTAATTGCTGAAAAAGAGGTCCTATTATTTGCATTTTAAGGAAATAGGGGTACGTTTAAGATGTTTTGTTTTGAAATTCATTTTGCGTCTTAGTGGCATACGCCCCTCCTTCTTTTTCATCTCCGTATGTTACTGAGGCGCTTTTTTTATTTAAATGGCGTTTTTTGTTAAAAAAAATTCAGAAGCTTTTATTTCGTTTATATTATTGAAATAGATGTTGTTTTGATTTCTGAAAAGGATGAAAATTTGGTGCTATTTCTAGCGATTATGTCTTATGAAAAGCAGAAAGGAATTTGGTCATGCTGAAACATGCAAAAGATTATTCAAGTAACGAGGTAGAGCATTTGGTGGGTGGAAAAGGGTCTGCGACAGTGCAGCCTTATTTTGAACCCACTGAATTTGGCGGTTCGCATGTAAAATTCTGTTCGTTGGTGTCGGTGCATCCCAGTGGTGAAATTGGCTGGCATCGTCATGATGGCGAGGACGAGGTCTATCTTTTTCAGAAAGGCCATGGCACGGTCAATGATGATGGCGTTATAAAGGAAGTAAAGCCCGGCGACAGCATGTTAATTGGCCGCGGGCAATCGCATTCTGTAACGAATACGGGTGACGTCGACTTGGAATTGATCGCCGTTATTGTAACATATTGAAAGACAGAAGTATGGATTTATTTCGACAATTGCCGGTGGATTGGCAAAAGGCCCTGGAATCTTATATTGATTTTGATTCCTTGCATCAGGTTGAAAATTTTTTGGAAGAAGAATATCGGACTCAGGAAGTCTTTCCATGCCAAGAAGAGCTGTTCAAGGCTTTTGAGTATACCCCATTCAAGTCTGTCAAGGCGCTTATTTTAGGACAGGATCCTTATCATAATAAGGGCCAGATGCGTGGGTTGGCATTTTCGGTTCCCAATGACATTCGTCGCCCGCCGTCTTTATGTAATATTTTAACGGAATATCAGTCTGATTTGGGGTTTCCGCCGCCATCCGGTAATTTGTTAGTGAATTGGGCACAAGAGGGGGTGTTGTTAATGAACGCCGTTTTAAGCGTTCGTGCGCATACGCCGTGTTCTCATGCGAACAAAGGCTGGGAGCCTTTTTCGGATGCGGTGATTCGTGCTCTCAGTGATCGGCCTGAGCCGCTGGTTTTTATTTTATGGGGTGGTTTTGCACGGAAAAAGAGAGTGCTGATTAATAGCGAAAAGAATGGTATTGTAACTTCTGTGCATCCATCGCCGTTATCGGCTTATCGGGGCTTTTTTGGCTCAAAGCCGTTTAGCCGTACAAATCAAATTCTTGTGTCAAAAGGTGTGGCGCCGATAAATTGGAAATTGCTCTAACGATAAAATATTTGAAGATCAAAAAGAAGGCCGGTATTTATGATTTATTTTTTTGCTGATAATCATTATGACTCTCATCCAGGGAAGTCTATTTATGAAAATTTTTCAAAAGTCCTGCAGAATAAGATTACGTTTTTGGAAGATGATTGGGCGTTGTTGGAAAGCGGCCAATGGGTTGCCGATTGTGATTTGCTGATTCTAAATATGATCGCTGGGACCTGTGGTCAGCCGATGCCCGGCAGCGGTGCTGAAAAAGCAGTTAAAAGGTACTGCGAATCTGGTAAAAATATTTTGCTGCTGCATGGCTCAAGTTCTGCTTTCTGGGGCTGGAAATGGTGGCGCGAAATCGTTGGGCTGCGGTGGGTGCGCCCCGGTGATCCGGATCAGGTACCGGCATCTACTCACCCGAAAGAGCCCTATCAGGTTATCGGTACAAAATCACGCCATCCGCTGGTGAAAAAGCTGCAGAATTTTTCCTTGCCGAAAGATGAAATCTATACCGAATTGGAAGAAACATCGCCCCTTATGTCATTGATGCAGACGACGCTTGCAAATGGCACGTTTACACAGAGCTGCGAGGCGATTAATCCATGGGGCGGAAAAATGGTGAGCTTTATCCCAGGCCATTGCCGGGAAGCAACAGCAAATCCCATTTTAATTCAGAATATCGAAACTATTATTACATATCTACTGTCGTGAATTATGACTGAAAAAAAGCAAGAAAAATTTCCGCCGTTGTTGGAAAATCCCGTGATTGCGGGTTTTCCGTCTCCCTCGGAACAGTATATTGATTCGCCATTGGATTTGAATAAGCTGCTGATTCGTAATAAGCCGGCGACGTTTTTTGTGCGTGTGTCTGGCGATTCTATGATTGGCGCAGGAATTCAGTCGGATGATTTATTAGTGGTCGATCGCAGTTTGCAACCGGAAAATGGTTCTATTGTGATTGCGTCCGTGGATAATGAATTTACGGTAAAGTATTTTTACAATGAGCGGGGGCAGATTTCTTTGGTACCAGCGAATCAAGCTTATCGCACGATTGTGTTTCATGACTCGATGGAGTTTCAGTTATTCGGTGTAGTTACTTCTGTTATTCATCAGTTTACCGGTCGGAAATAATACGGTTGAAAACGAAATAAATTTTTTTGGGTT
>JBAYAV010000358.1:0-3399 GCA_041669565.1 Lentisphaeria bacterium | reverse complement strand
GGAAGGTATCGAAACAAGTGGTGCGATTCCGGCTGGTGTGGTGACTGCAAAAATATTGAGTCGCAAAAAACATGAAAATTCAGATCACTTGAATATTTGTGATGTCACCACTGGGACGGGGGACCCTCTGCAGATCGTCTGCGGTGCTCCAAATTGCGATGCCGGCAATATTGTTCCGCTTGCCAAAATAGGGACGGATTTCGGAGATGGTTTCGTTATTAAAGAATCAAAATTGCGTGGCGTTGAATCGAATGGCATGATGTGCTCAGCACGTGAATTGGGAATTGGAGCCGATCACAGTGGCTTGCTGATTCTTCCCGAAAACACTCCGCTGGGTATTCCACTAACAGATTTATATGCTAGTGATACGGTTATTGACTGGGAAGTGACGCCGAATCGACCGGATTGGCTGTCTCATATCGGCATCGCGCGAGAAGCGGTGGGTGCTGCAAACCTGCACTTGCCGAAAGAAAATATCACGATTAAACCGAATAGCAATGTGCATCAAATGGCAAAAGTCACGGTTCATGCTCCGGATTTATGCCCGCGCTATATTGCCCGCGTTTTTGAAAATGTGAAAGTCGGTCCATCCCCGACTTGGATGGTGCAGCGTTTGGAAGCCGTGGGACTGCGTTCTATTAATAATGTGGTAGATATTACGAATTTTATTATGCTGGAATTTGGACAGCCGCTGCATGCTTTTGATTTAAGACATCTCGCGGGGGCTGAAATTAATGTGCGCCGCGCGAAAGACGGCGAAGAACTTATTACGCTGGATGATACAAAATTAAAATTGACTTCGGATAATTTATTGATAGCGGACCAAGAAAAAGGCGTTGCTTTAGCCGGTATTATGGGTGGGCAGAATAGTATGATTACCGATGATACTACAACGGTCCTGCTGGAAGCCGCATCCTTTGACCGTAGTAATATTCGTATCAGCTCGAGGAATTTGAATAAAAAGACGGATAGCTCTTACTGTTATGAGCGTGGGGTCAGTCCCGAAATGACGGGCTTAGCCAGCGCGCGCGCGGCAACGCTTCTTTGTGAATTAGCCGGTGCACAACAACTTGACGGCGTTATTGACTGTTATGAAAAGCCGTGGCAGCCAGAAGAAATCAGCTGTCGGGTTCAGCGTGTGAATGACCTCCTTGGCATTACCCTGAGCGAAGATGAAATCGTGGAGTGCTTTGTGCATCGCGGAATTGATATCGTTTCGAAGACGGCGGATAAAATTGTGGTGCATACGCCGTACTGGCGTTTCGATTTGCATGCAGAGCATGATCTGATTGAAGAAGTTGCTCAGATGCGCGGTTTGGACTCGATCCCGGAAGCACCAATTATGTCGAAACTCGGCGGGCCAATGCGGGAAGATACGCTCTATCCAATTGAACAGGTGCGTAGTGAATTGCTGGGACTCGGATTTGATGAAATGATGAATTATAGCATGTGGTCCCAAAAAGCATGCTTGCAGGGAACAACTTTAACGAAGGATCAGCTTGTTAAAGTGGATAACCCGATCAGCAGTGATACCGCATGTATGCGTCCCACGCTTTTGCCGGGCGTTCTGCAGGTTATTAATTACAATGTATCGCGTAATCAGCACGACTTGGCTGTGTTTGAAATTGGCAAGGTGTTTTGCAAAGCGGATGAAAAATTTATTGAGAGCACGCAGGTCGCATTGGCTATGACTGGCAAGCGTAATCCGGAGATGTATGGTGCGGAGCGTGAAGCAGAGGTTGATTTTTACAGCATGAAGGGCTGTTTGGAAAGCTGGATTGAAACGAGGGCCTTAAAGGGCTGTTCGATCAAAGCGTTGGAGCATCCGGCGTTTAAGCATGGATCGGCTGCTGCTGTGGTGCAGAAGGGCAAAAATATTATTGTCTTTGGGGAGGCCGCACCGGAATTAGTAAAGGGAATCCGTTTGCGGGCGCCGTTGTTTTTTGCGATGGCGGATTTGAAAGACATTTTGAATGCAAAGAGTAATGCGAAAAAATATGACGTATTGCCGCAGTTTCCTGGGACATCCTGCGATATTACGCTGGTTGCACCAAAAAAATTGTGCCATCAGGATGTGGTGAACGCTGTGAAGAGCATGAATCTTCCGATGTTTAAAAATATTGAGCTATTCGATATTTACGAAGACTCAAAAGCACTCGGCGAAGGAATGCGCAGTATGTCCTATTCTGTGAATTTTGTGAATCCGGAACGGACGATGACCGATGATGAAGCAAATGAATTGCAGGCTAAGATTCGAAAAGGCCTGGCTAAAAAATTAAATGTTGAATTGCGTTGATATTAAGAAAAAATAATTTTTAGGAGAATTATGCTGATAAAACAGTTTAAAAGCGGCGGCGTGGTAACCATAAATAACGCACCGCATATTATTGAGAATGTTGAAAAACATACGCCGTCTGCGCGCGGCGCGGCAACGATTTATAAAATCCGCTGCCGAAATTTACTCACGCAGAATAAGACGGATATCACGGGCCATGGCGAAGATAATTATGACGAGCCAGATTTTCAGACACGACCAGTGCAATTCTTGTATATCGAAGGCACGGACTATGTGTTTATGGATAATGATACCTATGACCAGTATCCTTTGGATGAGCATATCGTGGGAAATGCAAAGTACTATCTGTCCGAGGATTTAGAGGGCTTATATGCGCTTCTCCTGGAAGAACATATTGTTGGAATTCGTTTGCCGGACGTTGCTGAAATGAAATTAGAGGAATGTGATCCGGCGATCAAAGGACAGAGTGTTACGAATCGTGGCAAATCTGCGAAAACGGAAACGGGGCTTGTGGTACAGGTCCCGGAATATATGGAACAGGGTGATGTCGTTCGAGTGAATACCGGCGATGGAAAATTCCTGGGTCGCGTTGGAACAAAATTTTAGGCCTTGCTGTGTGTGGAAAAAGAAGACGCCTTCTGAAATGGATGGGATCCGATGGGTCGCTGTTTTTTTTGTTTGGATGGTGTCTTTTTTTTTCAGTTTTACATTAATTAAATATAACTTTTAGCTATTTGAAAATAAAATTATGGGCGTATTATATATCATAGCCACACCGATCGGAAATTTAGGTGATTTATCGCCACGGGCGCGTGAGGTGTTATCTTCGTTGGATATTTTGGCTTGTGAGGATACGCGCCATACCGGAAATTTATTGCATTTATTGGAGATTGAGAGACCCGCGGTTATGGTTGCAAATCATGAGCATAACGAGCTTTATATGGCTGGAAAGATTGTGGCCTGGCTGGAAGAAGGCAAGAAGGTCGGCCTTTGTAGTGATGCGGGATATCCGCTGATTAGTGATCCGGGGTATTCGGCCGTTACGGCGGTGATTGCTGCGGGGCATGAAGTGGATGTGCTTCCGGGGGCAAGTGCGATTCCGG
>JBAYAV010000357.1:0-3407 GCA_041669565.1 Lentisphaeria bacterium | reverse complement strand
TTCTATTTTTCCGTTCCCTTTTTAAAAAAATATTGTGTAACCAGCAAGACAATCAGCAATCATAATCATGCTTATCAAAAAACAAGAAAAGGCCTATTTCCTCTACAAAGTTTGAACAGTATCCATAACAATGAAGGAGAACATAGGTTCTCCAAATGGCACCCCTTTTTGTTCATCGGGCGGTAGCCCGATAAACAAAAAAAGTTGTGCGTAAGTCATCAGCATTCATTCGCACATCCGTGTCTTTTTCCGTTCCCCTTCCGTCTTTCTTTCCGTTTTTTCCGTTGTAAAAATTCCATCTCTTATCAGCTATTTCGTCTTTCTTCTTCTATTTTTCCGTTCCCTTTTAAAAAAAATATTGTGTAACCAGTAAGACAATCAGCAATCATAATCATGCTTATCAAAAAACAAGAAAAGGCCTATTTCCTCTACAAAGTTTGAACAATATTCATAACAATGAATGAGAACATAGGTTCTCCAAATGGCACCCCTTTTTGTTCATCGGGCGGTAGCCCGATGAACAAAAAAAGTTGTGCAAACGTCATCAGCCTTCATTCGCACATCCGTGTCTTTTTCCGTTCCCCTTCCGTCTTTCTTTCCGTTTTTTTCCGTTGTAAAAATCCCCCCACGCGATGTGTTTTACCGCAATCCTGCTATAGCAGTGACCGTCTTTTCTGGTTGCAGAATATATGACTCCGTGAGACTTACGCCCATTTTTCCCAAATTCAGCCATGAATCAAACTTCAATTCGTCCTTCAGCGACCAGTCGCTATACCCCGGAGAAAAACGCCAGTTTGTCATCACGAGTCCACGACGCATCAACTGCGTCGATGCATAATGCTGAAGAAAACCAATGGCCTTTTCCACGCTTTCACTTCCGACGGCATCGGCTACTGCGGCATCACTCCCGCGCTTTTTCTGAAAACAGGCATGACAGTACGCCGCAATCGCCGGACCAATGGTCGCCGCGCCAATCCAGACCGCACGACAGCCCTGTAGCTTCTCAGCTAAAATAAGATTATAAATATCCGATCCATCCGAAAGATAAATCGTGCCATTCTCAATTTTCACGATATCCAAAATACCGTAAACTCCAGTGGGCTTACAAAGCGTAAATGCTTTTTTCATCTTAAGTAAAATAGCATCCCGCTGTTCTTCTGAAATATCGGTTTTCCCTTTGCGGTATCCTAAGCGAATATACGCCCAGCGTTCCGGCAGAGTAATCGGAATGGTTTCAAGCCGCTGTAATTTTTGGATCTCCATACCTATTTTACTCCTACTTTTTTGCATAGCTCCGCGATCGGACAACGATCGCATTCTGGTTTTCGCGCTTTGCAACAGTACCGGCCATGCAAAAGCAAATAATGATGCGCATTGACCAGGAAGCGCTTGGGTACTATTTTCAATAGCTTTTCTTCTACCTGCAACGGCGTTGTTGCTATCACAAGCCCCGTGCGATTCGCAACTCGAAAAACATGCGTATCCACCGCAATAAACGGCATTCCTAACCCGATATTCATAACAACATTCGCCGTTTTGCGCCCCACGCCCGGAAGACTCTCCAGCGCCTCACGCGTATGCGGTACTTCACTGTTAAAGTCGTCCTTTAATTTTTGGCAAAGGCCGATCACCGATTTACTCTTATTCCGGTATAAGCCAATGGTACGACATTCCTCCCGTAGGTTTTCTTCACCGAAAGCCAGATAATCATCTATCGTGCGACATTTCTGCCAAAGTCGTGCAGTTACCTTATTCACAGCTTTATCCGTCGTCTGAGCCGACAGTACCACCGCGATCAAGAGATCCAGCAGCGTTTCATAATTTAATTCACCCTTTGGATCGATCACGGCAGCAAGTTTTTCAAAAAGCTGTTCTGCATTCTTTTTAGTCATTTGTTTCTTTCAGGTTGCGACAAATGCCTGGTAGCACCTCGCCGTTGGCATCCGTCATCATGCCATGAAAAGCGAACGGCGGCAATTCCGGCTTATAAGTCTTCCATTCATCGGGCGAAAAAAATACTTTAGCCAAAAAAAGTCCTCGCGCTGGTGCACTCTGTTCGGCTAAGCCACGATCCCGACCCGCTAAAACACGCAGCGCGTCTTCTGGTTTGGCGTGTCCGCCGCCAATATGCACCAAATACCCCGCTAAACTGCGCACCATCTTATATAAAAAGCTGTCCCCAACCGCCACGATATATATCATCCCATCTTTTTCATAGACTTCTAATCGCCGCAAATTGCGCACGGTGCTATCCAGTTCACGATGAGGATTCGAAGCGAATGACACAAAATCTTTTTCGCCTTGTAAATAGCCCGCCGCTTCACGCATTCGTTCTACATTCAGCGGAAACGCCGTCCGCCAAAAATACCGCGCAAAAAGCGGATTAATTTTTCTCGCCGGCGACACACAGTAAGTATATGCTTTTCCGCAATTATCAAATCGGGCATTAAAGTCGTCTTTCCGAATTTCAGCGGATTTTAAAACAATATCATCCGGTAGCCATCGATTCAATCGCGACGGGAAAAGTTTGAGGTCTATATCTGGCGGCATTACAGCTGTAAAGCTAACTTGCTGATCCAGTGCGTGCACACCGGCATCGGTGCGACTACTGCCAGTTATTTTTAATTCTGGATTGCGCAGCATTCTGCGCAGCCGAGAACGAATCTCTCCCTGCACGGTTGGCAATTTTGTCTGAACCTGCCAACCGGAATAGGCACTGCCGTCATACGCCACTGTAAAATGCCAGCAGATCGGTTGTGCTTCCTGTTCATCTGATAATTCCATAAATTCCCATCTTTATTCTTAAATTATTTCGTTTTCTTTTTTTTGTTTTGGACATCTGATTGTCCTATAAAACATACATATAAAACCTTGTGGCCGTGCAAGAACGGGCGTGCGCCTACGGCTTTGCCGCAGGCGAGTGATGAATGCTGAATGATGAGTTAAATTAATTCACCTGCGTTGTGCCATTGTTGCTTCGTCTTTCTTCTTCTATTTTTCCGTTCCCTAGCGCCTGCAGCTACGCTTGAGCGAGTTCTGAATTATAAATGCTGAGTTATGAGTTAAATTAATTCACCTGCGTTGCGCCATTGTTGCTTCGTCTTTCTTCTTCTATTTTTCCGTTCCTTTTTTAAAAAAATATTGTGTAACCAGCAAGAAAATCAGCAATCATAATCATGCCCATCGAAAAACAAAAAAAGGCCTGTTTCCTCTACAAGGTTTGAACAGTATCCATAACAATGAAAGGGAACATAGGTTCTCCAAATGGCACCCCTTTTTGTTCATCGGGCGGTAGCCCGACGAACAAAAAAAGTTGTGCAAACGTCATCAGCCTTCATTCGCACATCCGTGTCTTTTTCCGTTCCCCTTCCGTCTTTCTTTCCGTTTTTTTCCGTTGTAAAAATTCC
>JBAYAV010000356.1:0-3409 GCA_041669565.1 Lentisphaeria bacterium | reverse complement strand
GAACAAAAAAAGGCCTCAAAAGAAGAATTTTGGCTTCTCTTGAGGGCAAAGAGGTTAAATCAAGTCAATTTTTAGGGGGATTTTGTCAAATCTCTGAAGAAAAGTTTTGATTCTTTGTTGTTGATATTCTGGTCTATTAAAGAACTTTTTTTAGCGCAATTTTGATGGTCGCGCCACCACAGCAAAGCAAAAGTCATCTGTATCACTGGAAAACAGGAATGCGTCCTTAGAAACTGTTCAGAAATAACCTTTACATTTGCCTGATTCTCGTGAATGCTTTTGGTGCCGCCAACTCGTCACATACCTGAGGGTATGCTTCTCGTCGTTGGTCCTAAAATCAAATCACGATCTTTTCGGCAAATTGTCAAGTTATTTTTTTTACAGCTCCTTAGTGAAAATCTTTTTTAATAAACTTTTTTGTCTCTGCAATGATAATCGGGCTTAAAAACAGAAGTGCAATAAGGTTTGGAAGTGCCATCAAGCCATTAAAGATATCAGCAATTGTCCAAACAGCGCTGATCGTCATAAAAGGGCCAATAAAAACCGCGGCGATATACAATATTTTATACGCCATAACAACTTTCATTTTGCCGCCAAAAAGATACTCTGTGCATCGTTCGCCATAATAATCCCAGCCTAAAATTGTCGTAAAAGCAAAAATAATTAGACAGGCCATAATTAAGAATGATACGATTTGGTTTGGCAGGGGCAAGCCCGACTGAAAGGCCTTTGTGGTAACGGCAATTCCTTCCAGGCCGACATTGTAGGTTTGCGCGATAACAATACAAAGGCCAGTCATGGAACAAATAATGACCGTATCCACAAAAGTTCCAATCATTGAAACAAGGCCCTGTTTAGCCGGCTCATTTGTCCGTGCTGCTGCCGCGGCAATTGGTGCGGAGCCTAAACCAGCCTCATTACTGAATATTCCGCGGGCAATTCCTTTTTGCATTGCGATCATCATGGTACCCATTGCTCCGCCCGCGATTGCATTGGCACCGAATGCATCCTTAACTATAACTACAAGGGCATGCGGAATTGCGGTTATGTTAAACGCTAGGAACACAAGACAAATAAGAATATAGGCGATTGCCATAAAAGGAACAAGCACTTGGGCTACACGAGCAATTCGATATAAGCCACCAATCAGCACAGTTGCAACCAGCATGGTTAAAAGGAGTTCTGAAATAATGACAACAATACTAACCGAGGTTCCCATAAATGAAACCATATGAATCATATTGGGATCAAAAAATCCAGATACGGCACTTGTGATACTATTTACTTGTGTAAAAGTACCAATACCGAACAGACCGACGCACATGCCAAAAATGGCAAAAAGTATTCCCAGCCATTTATATTTTTTGCCCATGCCATTTTCTATATAATAAAAAGGCCCGCCTAAAACATGACCATTTTTAGCAACCACTCTATATTTAACTGCCAGTAAGCCCTCTGAATATTTTGTTGCCATGCCAAAAAGAGCCGCGATTACCATCCAAAACAACGCCCCCGGACCACCTTGACAGATAGCGGTGGCAACACCGACCATGTTTCCAGTTCCAATAGTGGCGCTTAATGCTGTGCATAACGCTGCAAAACCTGAAATTTCACCATGGGCGCTTTTTTCTTTATGGAAAAGATAACGGAAAGCTTTTTTCAATAATCGGAATTGTAGAAATCGAAGTCTTATGGATAAATAAATTCCTGTAAATAACAAAAAGAGTATTAACGGGACTCCCCATACTAAATTATCGATCCAATTAAGAAATGATCCCATGTTACTCGTTCCTTTTCCTTTATTTCGGTAACGTTAGAAATAATATAAAAGTCTTTTTTAAAAACGTTTATGCGACTTTTTCTAAAAATGAAAAAATTAATATAATTCAAAAAAACAAAAAACAAATGTATCGCGCCGCAAAAAGCTCTTTTTTTCTTATTATAATTTATTTTTTTGAATTTTATACCTAAAATAGGAGAACGTTTTCATGGTTTTTGTCAATAATAATTCTCGTGTAGGTGTTTGGCAGGAACAGGCAGCGTTCTATTTTCGGTATCCAAATATTGGGTGTTGGGAAAACCTATGATTTGCTGTTGACAAGAAAAAGTGCAAATGCATTTGTATCATGTGAAAATAGCACGAGATAATCTTTGAAAACGATGGACCCGGAAAATATGATTTTGAAATCCGAACTTTTTTAGTCTAAATATAAATCAGCGATTTGCATATAATGTTCCCAATCCAGTTTTAGAATATTGTGTTTCCCGGTACGGATATGATAGCTGATATCGCCAGTAAGGAATTTGTTTTCAGGTGGCATTTTGTTGGTACCAAGTCCTTTTGAACCGAATAAAGCATAGACTTTTCCTGCATGATATGCGGATAAAAATTCGCCTTTGGGGTCGGCCCACAAGTCTTCGGAAGCGCTGCCGATGGCCAATGCGCGTGGGGCTGCCAGTGCTAGTAGAAAGTTTTGATCGAATGGCATTTTTTCTTCCTTGGCAAAATATTTTTTTAAGGGAGAGACGAACCAATGTGGCATGATATTTCCGAGAGCAAGATAGGTTTCGCCGAACATGCGTCGTGCTAAGGCGGCACCGCCGCAGCCGGAGCAGCTGGAGATAATCATTTTAAATCGCGGGTCACAAGCGCCGGCCCAGAGTGCTGTTTTGCCCAGGCGGGAATGTCCATGGACCGCAACTCGTGTGCTATCGATCAGTGGGTCGTTTTGCAGGCAGTCCATTGCGCGTGAGAGTCCCCAAGACCAAGCGCCGATTGCGGAATATTTGGGATGGGCTCCGGCGAAGTTTTCCATATTTTCAAAAAGATTCAGGATGCTTTTTCCCCATCCTTTTGGTTGATCAGGGAAGATATCGTGATAGCAGATTGTGGCGCTGGCATAGCCTCGTTTGATAACGTCTGCAAAGATCCAGCGAAAGTCTTGACAGCCACGGCATTCTTCTTTTTGAGATTCGGGGTCGGGGTTTTCTATCCCGGTTTTCAGGATGTCTTTTTCGGCATTTGTGGAATGGTTGCCTTTGAAATTGAGACCCAAAAAGGCGGGTGCCGGTTTATCGTTGCTGGCGTTTTTGGGAATATAAACAAGCATCACCATGGAGTGTTTCTTACCATTATGCATTGAAAAATGAATACGAATTTCTTTGCGAATAGCGATGCCGTTCAGCGCGTTGTCATTTTGGGTCAGCAGTTCATAGGACGTTCCGTCTGGTAATGGCGGAGTTTCTCCGTACATTTCTTTTTTGAACTGTTTTAAAATTTTGGGTCGGATATGGTTTGACCAGTTTGCGGCGGTACAGGGTTCTGAAATTGGACTGGGAACGGTATATTCGGGGATCCGTGATTCATCATAGTTGGTTAGCGCAAGTACTTTTTCTCGGTCGAATTCTT
>JBAYAV010000355.1:0-3411 GCA_041669565.1 Lentisphaeria bacterium | reverse complement strand
TTAATAAAAAATGCTAAAAAATGGCTCGAGCAGCACCCCGAAACCAGGATCATTTCGGTGAGTCAAAATGATGTAAATGGCGATTATTGTGAATGTGAAAATTGCAAAAAAGTTGTGGCTAAAGAAGGGCAATCTGGCCTGCTGATTGATTTTGTCAATGAAGTTGCCGAGGCTTTAGAAAAAGATTATCCGGATGTAATCGTGGAGACGTTGGCCTACTATGGTACTTTGAAAGCCCCCATATCGATAAAGCCTAGACATAATGTAATGGTTCGTTTTGCTCCGATTACGGCGGACTTTGGCAAACCTCTCAGTGGCGAAGGACTCTTGTCTCACAATAAAGATTTTGCTGTAAACCTACAACGGTGGCATGATTTAGGCGCAACGGTTGGAATTTGGAATTATACCGCTAATTATGCAAATTATTTTATTCCGCATCCTAATTTTGAAAATTTAGGGAATGATTTGCGTTTTTTTCGGACGAATGGTGCGAAGGCCATCTTTGAAGAAGGCGGTCCGACGGGTTCATTGTTATGCAATTTTTCTTCTTTGCGGACATGGATTATTTCGAAACTTTTATGGAATCCTGACTTAAAGGTCAATGATTTACGGGACGAATTTTTAAAGGGATATTATGGTCCGGCAGCTCCGCAGGTTTTGAGCGTTTATCTTATTATGATGAATTCTTTTGAAAAGACTGGTGGTATTTTGCGATGTAGTATGAATGGCTGTGGCTGGTTTCCGATTGAAAAAATACAGCAGGCACAAACTATTATGAGCAATGCAATGGTTGAATATTCCGATAATGCGGAATTAGTTCGGAGGCTTCGTTTAGTAAAAGCCACATTTGATTTTGCCTATCTGAATTCTTTATCGGTTTGTGATCTTGATGATGCGAAAAAGGAAGAGGCTCAGAAATTGCTTCGCGAATTGCAGGCTTTGGTTCAAACGTATAATGCTCATTATTATGCGGAAGGTGGAAAAACGACTGCGTATTTTGAAAAACTGGAAAAAAGAATCAATAATGAAGGACTGAAGGATCAGAAAAGTGGAAACGTGCCGTCTTTTTGCAAGGATTTATCCTCAAAACAGTGGTATGAATTTTCACCAGAAAAATTTCGTTTGTTCAAAATGGGTACGCAAACACGGCTGGATGAAGACTCCAATGCCGCATATGGGAAAGTGGCGTGGCTGACTTCCAAAAGCAACTGGCTGCTTCAACTTCAAATTCCAAGCGGTTCATGGGATGTTTGGATCTCTTTACGCTTAAAAGACGGGACCGGTCAAAATATAATTTTTGGCAACGCCGCTTTCTATGATGAAGTATCAGGAAAAAATATAAATGTACACCCACTGAATGCCGCTAATTTTTCCGATAAAAAATTTACGTGGCTGGATATTGGAACAGTGGATGTAAATACAGGGTATTTGTATATTGCTCCAACCACAATGCCACAACTAAAAGGAATCGAGGTAGAACGGATTGTTATTATAAATAAGAAAGAGATATAATAATTTTTCACGGGGAATGAATGGACTGATATTTTATAAAGAAGATTTTTTGTGGGATGGTTGTTTCTTACAGCCATCCCATTCTTTTATTGTGCCACTAATTTTTGGTTTTTACTGGGAAAAGAGGCTCTTTGTTGTGGGTATTTGAATGGTCCATCCTTTTTTATGACGAGATATTGACCATTTAGAGACTGTATGTTTGGTAATTTTTGTTGTTTCCTGAATCCTTTTTGATATAAATTTTTTGTTTAAACGACGTTCCAGTAAATTCAACGGGATGTACAGTCACAATTTGAAACAAAGATTTTTTTAAAAAAATCTATTCCATCCTGGGATTCCTATTCATCCCTGTTTAGGAACTCGGATACTATCTCGTTCTATCGTTTTAGGTTCGCATAAATGTAGCAAGGGTAATTCATTTTTCCCATTGAATTTATCTTCTAGTATTTTCAATATTGTTTGAATATGTTCATTCATATTAGGATCAACGACAGTTATTTGGGGCCGAACAAATGTTAGAAAATTGGCATCTCCAATAGCGACTATTGAGAGAGTTTCAGGTACTTTAATTTTCAAGTCTTTAAATAATCCCACGCTCATGCCGGCGATTCTTGGATCAGGGAAAATCATAGCGCTAATTTTATTAAAGCGTCCCAGCTGATAAGCTTTTTTTAAAAAGAAAGACGCTTTTTCAATTGCCAACGCATCTGAACCAGATAAATTAGCATCAAATAAATAATCGCGCCATTCATTATTTGGATAGTAATTTCTCCAAGTTGCGAATCTCTGTTGTTCAACGCTATTTGCAATATTTCCTTCAAAGAGTCCCACTTTTTCGCAGCCCGCTTTTTGTAATAAATTCATGGCGGTTCGAATTTGTAATGGTTCATCGGCTATAATACTGGAAATCCCAAATTGATTTCCTAATTCTCCCAAAAGAATGGTTCTTTTAGAAATTCCAAATGCCGTAATTAATTCAAAAAAATGATGAGTCTGCAATCCCAAAATGCCATAAAAAACAAAAAAGCTATCTTCATCTTTTAATTCAGTACGAATATCTTCTAAGGTCTCATTCAGAAAAAAAGATGAAACATTCCAGCCGTTTTTCTTTAAAAATATCGGGACTTCATTGATATATTGCACCATGGACGGCGCCACGGACATGGAACCAAAAATTTTAACTTTTCGAATGCTCCGGCTCGTAATTTCAAAGGACGGTACATAGACACCTTTGCCGCGATAATTGCGAACAATTCCCTGCTGAACCAATTGTTTCACGGCCCGGTTTGCAGTTACATAACTTACATTAAATTTTTTAGACAATTGCCGGCAGCTCGGCAATTGCTCACCGGCGGCATACGCACCTTTCTCAATGCTATCTTTAAGAAATACATAAATTCGGCCTGATTTTGTATTCGTTTTTATCATATTTATTACTTTTCAATGGTATACTTTATAAGTATTATTGTTCTTATGTTTATTAATATCGGAGTCAATATTTTGACTATTTGGATCGACTTTTATTAAAAATAATGCTATGTTACCTGTAGGAACGATCCTTTTTAAAAAACGAAGGTTTTCAAAATATATTGAAGGTTCAGGCTCTTATAAAAGATTTCTTGTTTCACCGCAAACCTTTGAGTTGTGGACAGATATGCTTTTAGATACTTCGACCCTTTGGGACAGGGTTGTTTCTTATTAAAGATACGAATAACATATTTATCTATTTTGATTTTTTTTAAGCTTAGGGGCAGTTCAGAAACAACCTTTACATTTGTCTGATTCTCGTGAATGCTTTTTGGGCCGCTAACTTCGTCACATACCTGAGGGTATGCTCCTCGTTGTTGGCCCCAAAAATCAAATCACGATTTTTCGGCAAATAGTCAAGTCCATTTTTTT
>JBAYAV010000354.1:0-3420 GCA_041669565.1 Lentisphaeria bacterium | reverse complement strand
ATTTTTCTGAATGCGACATAAATATATAAGCTAAAAAATAATTTGCAACTCAGGCATTCTTAAAAAAATAATTAAATATAAAAAAAGTATAATTTGTGTTTTACATTTTTTTTGCTTTTTGGTTTAGAAGTCTTGATGGAGCGTGGTTCAATTGTTTTTTGGAGAATTTGTATTATATTGGAAAAAGTTTTTTTAAAATAAAATGGATCATATAATGGATAGGAGAATAGGAATGCGTACGCCAACACTTTTAGTTTTAGCCGCCGGAATGGGAAGTCGGTACGGCGGAATAAAGCAAATGGATCCAGTTGGCCCAGAGGGTGAATTTGTCATAGATTATTCAATTTATGATGCATGGCGTGCTGGGTTTCGAAGTGTTGTATTTGTTATTCGAAAAGAGCTTGAAGCTCCTCTTCGGGAACATTTTTCAAAAAAATTAGACGGTAAAATGGATATCGCTTTTACGTGTCAGGAGCTGACGGATATGCCTGAGGGTTTCTGTTGCCCACCGATGCGAAAAAAACCATGGGGAACCGGCCAGGCTGTTTGGGCGGCCCGAAAATTAATCCCGGGTAATTTTGCCGTTATTAACGCCGACGACTTCTATGGCGGGGGCGCTTATAAAATAATGGCTCAATTTTTAACATCGAAAGAATGTGATGAAAAGACCTATGCTATGGTCGGCTATCGTCTTGGTAATACATTATCAGAATACGGCAGTGTCTCTCGTGGCATCTGCACCGTTCATACAAATGGTTTTTTAGCAGATGTTACGGAACGGACTTGTATTGAAAAGACTTCGAGTGGCGCTCGTTGTCTGATTGATGGAAAATGGAAATCTTTGACTGGCGAAGAATTATGCAGTCTGAATTTATGGGGGTTCCATACGAGTCTTTTTCATGAGACAGAAAAGCTTTTTCAAGAATTTTTAACAAAGAATTCAGGAATACCAAAAGCTGAGTTTTTTATTCCATCGGTAGTTGATTCTTTAGTCAAGACTGGCGATTATAAGGCCCGTGTCTTGCCAACCGACGAGCATTGGTTTGGAATGACTTATAAAGAAGATCGTCAATTAGTAGTTCATAAAATCAGTGAATTGACAAAAGCTGGCGATTACCCGGCGCATTTATGGTAATTTTTTTAGCATCCTAAATTTTAGCAGGAGTTTCTTCATGGAGCAAAAGTTGTATGATATACGTGAAATTGTAAAATGTTTTCAGTTTCGTGGTCCACTTTTGGATATAAGGCCTTTTGGATCTGGGCATATTAATGATACTTTTAAAATATCGATTCATCAGGGTGGAAGTCCAATTGAGTATATTTTACAGCGTATTAATCACACCATATTTCCAAATGTTGCTGGTATGATGCAAAATATTATGCGGGTGACCCAGTATATGCGGAAAAAGTTATTGGAGATCCCCGGAAGTGATTTTAGTCGTGAGGCGCTTCGTGTTGTTCTTACGCAGGATAATAAGCCTTTTTATGTGGATTCGGACAATAATTATTGGCGCGCGTATGTCTGCATAGAACGTTCGATCAGTTATGATTCGATTCAAAAACCGAAGCAGGCTTATGAGGCTGCTAAAATATTTGGTATTTTTCAAAAATTATTACAGGATTTTCCAAATGATCCGCCACTGGTTGAAGTGTTGCCAAATTTTCATAATACGCCGCGACGGTTTTTGCAGTTGCATCAGGCGATCAATGAAGATACAGAACATCGGGTTTGCATGGTTCAGGAAGAACTGGATTTTATTCTGCAGCGTGAGAAACATGCGGATGTGGTTATCAATTATCTCGAAAATGGCGCGTTGCCATTTCGTGTAACACATAATGATACCAAAATCAATAACGTGATGTTTGATATGGATAATGATACGGGTCTTTGTGTTGTTGATTTGGATACGGTAATGCTGGGCTCTTCTCTTTATGATTTTGGGGATCAAGTTCGGACAACAACGGCAACATCCCTTGAGGATGAAAAAGATTTAACCAAGGTGCAATTTCGTATCGATTTGTTTGATGCGCTGGCGCGCGGATTTTTGGAACAGACAAGAGAATTTCTTGTTCCAAAAGAAATTGAATTACTGGCTTTTTCAGGGCGTTTAATTACCATGGAGATTGCGGTTCGTTTTTTAACCGATTATCTCAAGGGTGATGTTTATTTTAAAACAAAATATGCGGAACATAATTTAGTTCGAACCCGCACGCAATTGGAAATGCTTCGTCAAATGGAAGCGCAGAAAGATGAGATGGAAAAAATTATTTTAAAATATCGTTAGGCATTTATAAAACAGAGTGTTTTGAAGGTGCCTGTTTTTATCTTTATATGCAGGGGGTGGAAACGCTCCATTTTGGAAGATATCGTTTTCGATTCCGGATTTTTTTGAGATCTTTCTTTTTTCATGGAAAATATTGCATTTTGTTTTGTCTTTTTTGGGGATGATTCTATAGATGCTATTAAATAATTATATATTATGTAAATATGTATATAATTTAAAAAATCATTTATAAAAATAAGGAAATAAAGATGCAACAAGAATTTAAATTAATCAAACCGAATATTGTTCCAGTATTAGATCCTGATTTTCGCCCGCCTGTTTTAGCGAATCGCGCCTATTTAGCAGAAGTGAAAGCCTCCGGCGCGGCGGTGCCGTTTTTAATTGCTGTGGAGCGTGACCGTGGCCGCATATCTCGTTTTGATACCCAAGTTTTTGATATGAAACATCCGCGTGCAGCAGCAAATTTTTACTATGTTGAGCGTGTTGTTAAATTTCTTTTATGGCAATTTGGCGGCTGGAAAATTACCATTCATGGTCCTGAATGCCTTGTAACCTATTTGCGTTCCTGCTATTGCGAGAATGGCATTCGTCGTTTTGATGTTGATTTTTGGGGTGAGCGTACCTACTGCAAAAAGATCACCTTTGTAAATGCGCCTACTCTTGCTGATATGCCCAAGGAAGAAGATGGCACCGGTGGTGATATCGATTTGAACTGGACCGGTTGGCGAATTGGTTTTGATTTAGGCGCCAGTGATCGTAAAGTAGCAGTGGCAAAAGATGGCAAACTTGCCTTGAAACCAAATGGCGAGCCTGTCCTTAGTGAAGAATATGTCTGGGATCCGAAACCACAAACGGATATCAAATGGCATTTTGAAAATATTGACTGGGTTCTGCGCGAAGCCGAGAAAGAAATCAAAAAGATTGATCCTGAGGCCAAAATCAATGGCATTGGCGGAAGTTCTGCTGGTGTTTATGTGGATGGGCGTGTCCGTGTAGCATCTTTGTTTCGCGGAATTACGCCGCAGGCTCGTTTTGAAAAAGAAGCCGCGCCAATATTTAAAGAACTACAGAAAAAATGGGGCATCCCGCTGCGTCTTGAAAATGATGGCGATGTGACGGCTTTGGCTGGCGCAAT
>JBAYAV010000353.1:0-3431 GCA_041669565.1 Lentisphaeria bacterium | reverse complement strand
GCCTGCTATGCCGGTAAAATTTGTCCTCCGGCAATTGTTGGTATAGGAATTGGCGGGACCGCTGATTTATGTATGAGGCTTGCCAAGGAAGCCGCCCTTTTGCGCAAAGTAGGAGAACCAAACCCGGACCCAGAAATTGCGCAGCTTGAACGGGAACTCATGGAGGCTTCTCGTAAATTGGGAATTGGACCGATGGGCTCAAAGGGTATTAACTGCGTTATTGGCATGCACATAGAAACCGCGTTTACCCACACCGCCGCTTTGCCGGTGGCGGTGAACGCACAATGTTTAGTGGGACGACGCTGGAAAGCAATGATCGGTGGTAATAATAAATATCAGCTTACCGGAGAAATCTAAGTATGGATAAGTTGAAAGATCAAATATGTAAATGCATTGACGAACATCGGGATATGATTCTCGGAATTGCGGCTGAAATATGGAATAATCCGGAGAGGGGTTATCGGGAAGTTAAAACTGCGGCGCTGGTAAAAAAAGTATTTAAAAAGCTGAATCTTCCTTTCAAGGATAACTTGGCTGTAACCGGCTGTCGGGCTGAACTTGATACAGGACGAGAAGGTTTGACGATCGCTGTATTAGGTGAATTAGATGCTCTATGCCTGCCTAGCCATCCCAATGCCGATCCGAAAAGCGGAGCAGCACACGTATGCGGACATAATTATCAGATAGCAACATTGCTGGGAACAGCAATTGCTTTAACCCAGATAAATAGTAAAGATAAACTTGTCGGAAAAATTGTTTTTATTGCAGTCCCGGCGGAGGAGTTTTTAGCAGATGATGAACGCAAAGTTTTAATAAATGAGGGCAAAATTAAATTTGGCGGTGGCAAACAGGAAATGATCCGACTAGGCGTTTTTGATGATATTGACGCGGCAATAATGGTGCATTCCGGGAATAATTATCATTGTCCGACAAGCTATAATGGTTTTGTTATGAAAAAGATTGTTTTTAAGGGAAAAGCTGTTCATGCAGGGTTGTGTCCTGAAGATGGAATTAATGCACTTAACGCCGCAAATTTGTGTTTGAATGCGATCAATTCCCAGCGTGAAACTTTTCGTGACGAAGATACTGTGCGAGTTCATGGAATCATAACCAAGGGTGGCAGCGCGGTCAATATTATCCCGGATGATATTGAAATGGAAATACAGATCAGAGCGAAAACTATTCCCGCGATGAAAAACGCTGCGATGAAAGTGGATCGCGCGGCTCGTGCCGGTGCTATGGCAATGGGTGCAGAGGTTGAAATAAAAACGATCCCCGGATATATGCCCTTGCGAAGCAATGAAACCCTGACTAAAATTTATGAAAAAAATCTTAAATTAATACATCCTGATGCGGTTTTACGTAATTCCGGTCATCGCCCATCCTCGACGGATATGGGCGATTTAAGTTGTATTATTCCGGTACTACATGCTTATTCCAGAGGAATTGAGGGTAAATTTCATTCCTGTGAATTTCATGTTGTTGATCCAGTTGCCGCCTGCATCGAACCAGCCAAAATATTGGCGATGAGTGTTGTTGATTTAATGGCGATGGCAAAAATAGAGAGTACTTATGATTTTATGACTAAAAAAAATTACATTGAAAATATTGAAAGCTTTGCCCATAAAAAATGTTTTAATTATAGAGATGATGAATAATGTTTATTGAAAAAATAGAACTGTTTAATGTATGTAATCCTTGCAGAATAACCTATAAGACTTCGTTTGGAGTTAATCGTTCTTTTGATTCGGTTATCGTGAAAATGACTTCCGGTGATTACGTTGGTTGGGGCGAAGCCGCAGCTGGCGGTTTTCCTGGATTTTCACCCGAATGTGCTGAAACTGCATTTATTATAGCTAAAAAGTTTTTAGTCCCGCAAATTCTGGGGAAAGACATTAAAAGCGGTCAAGAACTACAAGATTTATTAAATATTTATCGCGGTAATCAGTTTCCGAAAGCCGCTCTTGATATGGCTTGGTGGAATTTGTATTCTCAAATGCAGGATAAACCTTTTTATAAAGTAATTGGCGGAATCAGGGATGAAGTTACTGCCGGAACCGCGATTGGCGTGCTTGATAATCTGGACATGCTCATGGAAAAAATTGATGGATTTGTAAAAAGCGGTTATCCTAGAATAAAATTAAAATATTGTCCTGGATGGGGATTGGAAATGGTTGCGGCGGTTCGTTCGCATTTTCCTGATACGGTTTTTCACATTGACTGCAACTCGGCATATACGCTGGCGGATACGAATATGTTCAAAAAACTTGATAAATATAATTTGGCAATGATCGAACAACCATTGGCATACGACGACTTAATTGATCATGCGGAACTGCAACGCAAAATTGCGACGCCAATATGCCTTGATGAAAGTATTAATTCCCCTGATAAAGCTCGGAAAGCGGTTAAAATCGGAGCATGCAAATTTGTAAATATCAAACACGCTAGGGTCGGTGGCATAACGAATGCTTTGAAAGTCAATGAAATATGCGCGGATGCTAATATACCCTGTTGGATTGGTGGTATGGGGGAATCATCATTAGGCGTAAATGTCGGCATAAGTCTAGCTACTTTGCCAAATATAGGCTATCCCTCTGATATTACGCCGTCTGGGAAATTTTATGAGCATGATTTATGTACTCCAATTACGGATAATCCACGTCCCGGAATATTCTGTCCAAGACAGACTTCCGGAATCGGCACGGTGCCGGATCTGGAAGTACTGAAAAAAAGGACTTTGCAAAAGTTTTCAATCGCAAATAAATAAAGGCTGAAAAATGAACACTATAAAACATTTACAATTACCACTCAATGAAGCGGAAGCCCGCTCTTTGAAAATGGGTGATATGGTTACGGTCAGTGGAAAAGTTTTTACCGGTCGGAGCCGTTTTCATATTCGCGCAATAGAAGATGATATTCTGCCGCCCATAGATTTTACTAAAATCAATACTTTTTTTCACGTTGGTCCAGTGATGCGTCAAACAGATAAAGGCTGGGAATTGGTTAGTATTGAACCGACTTCAAGTATCCGGTTTGAGCGTTACGGAGCTGATGTTGTGCGTAAATTAAAGCTTCGTACTCTGATCGGCAAAACCATAATGGGACCAGCGACTACGGAAGCTTTACGAGAAGTCGGCGGAGTTTATTTGACTAAAATTGGTATTTGCGGCAATCAGCTGGGAGCCCAGGTAAAGAAAATTGCGGGCGTTTATTTTCTGGACGAACTTGGCAAGACGGAAGCTACATGGGTTTTTGAAGTTGAAAAATTTGGCCCATTTTTTGTGGGGATTGATTCCCATGGGAATAATTATTTTGAAGAATTAAGCAAGGAAGTTGAGAACAAAATGTCGAATGTAAATGCAGAATTAGGGATTCCTGATAACTACGATTTTACAGATGTGAATTCAGCGGTGAGAAAATAAAATGTC
>JBAYAV010000352.1:0-3437 GCA_041669565.1 Lentisphaeria bacterium | reverse complement strand
TCGGCGTTTGTCTGGACGCAGGAAACCGCGGCAACAAAACAGTGGTACGTTGCCCACCGGGAAGATGTTGAATTGTGCCGGAAGAATTTAACAAACGCACTGCCAGTTTACCCGGCTCCGACGCTGGCCGAGTGGGTTAGTAGGCATGGGATCAAGGGTGGCGACAAGGATGCGTATTTGCAACGTTTGATGGCAATTTGAGCAATCAAACCGGGTATTGTTTAGTTTTTGGTGAATTTTGAGCAAAAGGAAAGGGTGAAGCGATGAAAAGGCGCACAGTAAGAGCAAATCTCCAGATTGAACTTTACGGAATACACTACCGCCTTGTGATTGACCGAAAGGCGAAATGCCAATTAAAGAAGCACTGCGATAAATGCGACTTACGCGGAAGCGGCATTTGCTACTGGGATGATGACAAAGGCATTAATTCGGCAAAATCAATTACCGCAAATCTGTTTTGTCAAGATGTGACAGGATATGCACGGTGGGTTGGGTACTGGAAAAGGAATGCAAAATGAAAATCTACAAGTTTTTGCAACACGACGAATGGCCGGTGCTGATAATGGCCAAAACAGAGGCAAAGGCGAAATACGATCTCTATCGCTACGCACAGGCGATGAGCCAGGGAGGATATGATAGCTTCATGGAGTGCTTGCAGGATTTCAAAAGCGCCGGAACAATCAGCAAAGAGGAAGCCAAAGCGCTGATCGATGCGGATGACTGCGACGCGGATTTTGCAATTCATCAAATTGAAAGGGTAAATCCATGAACATCGACCGTACAATCTCATTCCGCCAGGACATGATCGACCTGATCCTGGCCGGCAAAAAGACCGTGACGATCAGGCCGATTAAGCCGCAGCCGAAACGGGTAGGTACGTTTGGAAAAGAAAGTTTATTTGATAGATGCTATTGGGAATGGAACGGATACGATGTATATGAGTTGGGCAGCGAATGGTTTTTGCGTCAATATCCCCATGGCATGATTTGCGATACTATGTCCATCCGGGAGCGACCAGAAGTCAAACTCAAAATCACCGGCATTACGGTAGATTGGCTGCATGAAATAAGTCACGACACTTGGGAAAAAGACGGAGTTAGTCGTCACTACGTCATGGGCGGCCCTGACTTGAGTTATTATCACTGGCAACGCTTTTACGCAGGTACCGAATATGACTGGGTAAAAAACCCCTGGGTCTGGATCATCGAGTTTGAACTGATAGAAGAGAAAGGGCAGGAAGATGAGTGAAGAAAAACAAACCAAACAGCCAAAACTATTTGAACTAAACGCAAAACTTGAATGCTCTGTGGTTATTCGCGCATATAGCGAAGAAGAAGCACTGGAACACGTGAGGCTGTGGGAGGAATCGTGGGTTAACGGCGGTGGCAGGCTGCTTGGCGTGATCGATGTGGATGTTTTTGATGTGCGCGATGGCAGCAGCGACGATGCTGACGAGGATTTGACAAAAGACTATTCTGAGGATGAATAGGAAAGGGCTGGAAAATGAGCGACAATACATACACTGATTGGTACATGGAAAAACAGAAGCTACAACAGGAAATCGAAAAACAGCGCAAGGAAATATGCGATAAAACAGACGAGATACAGAAACTGCAAAATGAAATTACTGATATGTGTCATGATGTATTTGAACTTCAGGCTGGGGTAAAAGAACTGAAAAACGAAAACAAGCAGCTCCGTGAATTGGTCTGCGAGTTTGCTCATTATTTGGACTGTCCAGCATACTTTTTGAGGCCGGAAACGGAGAAAACGATTATTGGCATTGCGGCAGAGGAAAGGAGCAGGAAGATGAGTGACAACAAATTTACCGATACGCTAAATCAACTTTTGGATCAGTTAGAAACCGTGAAAACAGAAATTGAAAAACAAAATGCGCGGATGAAGCAAATGGAGGCCAGCAACGCGGAACTGCTGGACGTGCTGGAAGATTTCGTGATAGATGTTGAGGGTTTTTTCGGTTTTAGCGAGGGTGATGACATGGAGCCGGAGGACGATATTGCGTATTTTATCGGGGAATATTGCAGGGCAAAGCGCTTAATCAAAAAAGGGAAAGGAAAACGACCATGATTTGTGATATCGACACCAATCAAACGATAATGGAAGAAGCTGATACGCTGATGGAAGAGTATTATGAACAACAGAAAATCGACCAGCTTAATCAGCGGGTGAAGGAGCTGGAGGCCAGCAACGCGGAAATGCTGGAGGCGCTGGATGATTTGATTGATGAGTGCGGACAAGCAGAGGACTGCGGGCTTATAGATTGGAAAGTCATGGGCAAGGCGAGAGAGGTTGCGCACAAAATGAGAGGATCAAGCAATGAGTGAAGTAAAGCATACACGGGGGGAGTGGAAAAGTTTTGGATCTTTTGTATACCAAATTGATGTAGATGGCTACAAACGGAAAATCGCAGACTGTTCATCGAAACCGGCAAATATCATTACTGTTGACGAAATAATGGAAGACAGTGCCAATGCCCACCTGATTGCCGCCGCCCCTGACCTGCTGGAGGCGCTGAAAGATTGCTGTGTAATTGCAAAACCAGAAAATCCGGACTGCTGCTGCCCAAATTACCAGCCTTTGCCGGATGGAGATTGCGCGGAAGCAAAAAACGGGGATTGCCATATTTGGAAAGCAATCCAAAAAGCGAGGGGGCTTGATAAATGACTACTAAAACTTATCCTGAAACTGTAACCAAAAATCCCATGTGTGTTGGTTTTAGGGTTTTATATGCATGCAAAGAGGAGCCAAGCCCTGCACGGTTAGAGGAGTTGGGCAAAGAGGGCATAGAGTGTGTTGCGGTTGATGAGGTGTTAAAGGCGGCAAGATTGGAAGATGTGAGTGAAAAAGCCAAGCAGTTAGTATTATTGATGATTAAGCATGAGTGTGGTATCGTAATGGGCAAAGACTTGGTGTGTTTTCGCGCTATGTATGATTTTCTGCATGTTGAACTCAGTAAAGGAGAGGGAAAGTCCATGGGTGTAATGCGTAAACTGTTCTGGCATGTTCGTGAAGCGGTTAAGGATGCTGGCGGAGTACTCGATGACTGGGAATTTATACCAAAATCCGCAATATTCTCAAAAGATGAAATAGTGAAATAACCGTAAACAAAAGCAAAAGGGCGGCTATAAGTATGGGAAATCTTGGAATTGGCAAAAAAGAAGAACCCATGGCGGGCTATCCACTTAATCAAATCGAATTGAATGCCCTCCGTATCTTGAATAAACACCAGCAAATGGTTGTTTCTAATAAGTACAAGTATTTTCAAGAAATTAAATTCTTGCAATATTATGGGTACGTTACAATTTGTGTCATGATTAATAATGAGTTTCTGTTTACGATAACTCAAAAGGGAATTGCTCGTGCTGTTTCAGAATTTGGTGGAGAAGTAGAAAAAGCAAAAGGAGAACTACAATGAT
>JBAYAV010000351.1:0-3445 GCA_041669565.1 Lentisphaeria bacterium | reverse complement strand
ACTACGAATACCGTAATGCTTATATTTATCTTGTCTTTTTTTATATCTTGAGCAGAACGACGAGTTGCGGGGCCTGACGCATAATATTGGAGGGCGCTTGCGCCCGTAGTTGTTATGCGTCGAGCCCCCTCGCCCTCAACTTGCTTTTTTGCACCCGAAGGGCTTGGCGTAAAAATTGCATAAGAAGCGCAACGACTGCAATTTTCATGCCAAAGAAAATGTCAAGTTGAACTAGTTGTTAGAACATATTCCTTAATCTTTTTTATCATCTATACATACATTAAAAATTGAAAATATATTTTTTGATATATTCATCATTCCGTAGTCACCTGGATGTTGTCCAACTCCTGGCTGTTTATATTTTTTATATGAAGAAGCAAAATTCAAGGGATCAGTACCGTTACCTAAGTGCGATAAATCAACAAGATATGATTTACTCATTACAGCAACATTTGTAATATGGTTAATTTTATCTTTATCCGGCCAGAATGGCAAGCATACAATTTTATTTGAATTACTGAAGTTTGAAATTAGCTCAAAATATTTCGTTTCAAAAAGAGTACCATTTTTTGTTATATCTTCTTTTGATACATTTTCACCAATTTGAAATATTACAAAGTCTGGTTTTTGAACTGTCGCATTTTGTAATTGAGAATAACTAAAAGATACCTTTGAAAAGTTTCTTTCAAAATCCGCAATATTAATAACAGAATATTTTATATTAACATGTTTTTCTTCTGATATATTATTTATAAGTAAATGAACATAATCTTTTTCTATTGAGGTTGAAGTTAAACCCCGTTTATGTTGCCGATCGGATTCTTCTTCTGGTACTCCACAAAGTGTTAAACTATTTCCAAGAAAAAGTATACTAATTGTCTTATCATAATGTTTATTAACTTCTCCATTAATAGAATTATACGGTTCTTGATTAAATGTTAATAATACATTTTCAGATACTTCCACTTTATTGAAAAAATCATGTGTCTTGTGCGCAATTGCATCTCGCTTATAATATGCAGCAAATGAGAACAATTTCGGAAAAATAATATTTAGAATCATACCCTTAAAATCTCCTTTGTTAACTCTTATATTCTTATCGCGCCGAAGGCGTCTTTCTAACGGCGAGGGGAGAAACCCTCGCCGTTCCCGGTTCGCGCAGCGAATCGGGAACGTTATCCATCAGTCGCGCCATTTGGCGTCGACTAAATGGAATTGTTGGCTGTTGGCTCTTATTCTAAGAATACGCTGCGAACCGCTTCCAAATAGCCATATCCATACAGGTCATCCGGCTGCAGATAACTTGTCTCTGTCCATTCATTCCAGCTATTGATGGTCATCAATGGCGGCTGCTCCGGATGTGCATCAATATATTTGCGGGCGGCCAGGAATGCTTTCTTGAGCGCTTCCGGCGTATTGTTTTTGACCACACCGGAACGGAAGGTCTCGAACCGGGGATTATTGTCCCAGCCGACAGAGACGTGGGGGAAGTAGGGCACATTGTAGTCGTTATCCATGCGGGCCCATTCCTTCTCAACGTCAACCATGATCTCGCCATAATCGCGGTCGATATCGGTGAAATGCACGTATTGATAGTTGGTTATGCTGTCGAAGCCCAGGCGATCAACCTCTTCGGTCAAGGTCGTTTCAGTACCGGCGTCAACGCCACTCATGTTCTTGCGATGCGTTCCCCATGACGTCAGTTGCAGATGAAGCCCGGGAAGACCGGCCTTTACGGCCTGTTTCTTGAACCACTCAAACGCGTCAACCGTCTGCTGAATGCCACCCAGTCCGCCGACAAGGTTCGCTAAATCATAAATCTGGAATACTGGACAATCATTGATGGTGTAGTAGGAGGGATGGGTAAAATACTTGCGGATCAGCCGCAACCCGATCTCTTCGAATTGCCTGCGGTTCACGGCAGCTTTCCAGACAACAGTGTCAAGATCTACGTGCGCCAGGCGTTTATCCCACAGATAATTCGCGTTGTGGTTCGCCCACATGAGGTAAAACTTCACGCGATTGTTGTTCCGGGCTTTGAGGTAGCCGTTATTCAAGCATTTCTCCAAGAACGGCCGATTGTCATACCAGTACCAATCGTAGATGAAAACATTCACACCGTGGTCGGCCGCTGCATCGATCTGCTGCTCCATAATCGCAGGATCGGCCTCGTTAGGGTAACCCCACAAGGGTTTTCGGGGCCAATTGTGACCCTCGTACTTGGCCGTGGCTCTGCGCACTGTCTGCCATTCGCCCTCGCCGTTCGGCCAGAAGATGCGGCTCCGCGGTTCGTCGCCGGTATAAGACGGCCAGATATAGGCCGCAATGTCATACTGTTTTGCTTTCATGTTCTTCCCTTAAGGCCATTCCCGGTTCGCGCAGCGAATCGGGAATAATCAATATGCGTCATACCATAATTTGGAGAAAATTAGATATTTGCAACTATTATTGTCTTTGTTTTTTTAAAAATTTTTACCGATATTTTGATTCTGTATTTAATTTTAAGATATGTTTCTCCACAATATAATCCCACATTTGCATAAAAAAAAACAAATCAGGAAAATTGTTCCGTTTTGAATTTCCTGAGTAGCGCATATCCTAGATATTACAAGATATTACGTCATGAAAAAATAGAATAAATTTTAATATGAGTGTTAATTACGAGTCTCTTTTTTTTATTAGCAGTGTTGTAAAAAGTACGTAATATCATCTATCAGATCATAGTGTATAACCTGATATTAAAGGAGAGTATAAGGAATATTTAGAGAATAATAAATAAAGACAAAAACGTCGCCAAAATAATGTAATGTTTGGAAGAAGGACAAAGACGTCGCCAAGACAACCGATGTTTGAAATCTAAAACAACGCACGGCCGTGCGTCTCCGGAATCTCCCCCGACCAAGACGTCGGAACCGGGACGTGTGTCAATTATCGGTGTGATCACGGTGTGTATGACAAAGTCCCACATCTGTAGTCAGTCATCCTATGGCAACTATTGGTTTATAATCGTAGGAACTCGTTTAGTAAATTCAACTGTTACATACTTATAATCGTCTAGTATTTTATATCGTAAAGGAACGCTCGTACATCCTATATAAGTATTAGGCTAATCATAAAGGGGGCAATATATTCCATCCTATTCGTTTCACTAAACGTTTAAAAGAACGGACTAAAAAAGCTCTGTTTTTTAGTCCGAGTTCATTGATTTATTAGGTGTTTTTTATTATAGAATCAATAAATTTTATGTTATTATAATCCTGAAACACCAATAAATTCAGGATTTTTATCAATAGTCCCATTAATTTTCATAACAAAAAACTTTTTTGGGGGTATAAACTTGAAGCCACCTGTATTTAGTAGACGCTAAATATGGTTAGCGTAGATTTCCTTTTTCGTGGTTGGTTCGTTGTCAACGGCCATTTGCGCGAGTCTCCAAAAAAGCATT
>JBAYAV010000350.1:0-3456 GCA_041669565.1 Lentisphaeria bacterium | reverse complement strand
CTAAAAGCATGGACGAAACAGTCCGTAATTAAATTCATAAAATGCAGGCGGACTGTATAGAACGTTTTCCCCTCCAGCGGGAAGAAAAGCTCCGGCAATTTTGGTGTTAAATCGTAGTCGTATTTTTTTTGAAAAAGCTCTGGTATTTTATCCGTCCACGGAATTGCTTTTTTCGTCATATCCGGATTTGCGCCAAAATAGTTTGGCTCATCCGCAAAAATACCGGGGATATTTTTGCCGAATTCATCGGACATTTCTTTTTTATAAGTATCATGCGTCACCTCGATAAATTTCTGCACCGCTTCGGGGTTCATGGTATCCAAATACGTCTGATCATTATACCACGAAGATTTTTTTTGCTGCATGCAATAAAAGCGGCATAATATTTCATCTGGTTTTAAAACAGAATCCGGCATAGACAACTGCCGATAGCTATCGAGCTCTTTTTCGTCATCTTTTACAAAACGAAGAGCCGCCCAAGCCAGTGTCTCGCCATCTTCGTTCTTTTTTGCATTCTCCGAATAATCACAAAGCAGCACGCGCATCCGATAAGCCGGATTTTTCGTAACGATTCCACCCGCCGCACCAGAGGGCCAGCGATCTTCATCATAAAGCCATGCATTCATTCCATTTTTTTCGGCTTCATCCGTACAAGCTTTCACACAGTCAAACCACTTGTCCTGCAAATAAGGCGTATTCATTCCAACCCGAGAATGCATAAAAAAGCCGCCCAGGCCCATTTTTTTCATTTCTCGAATTTGAGAACGCAATACTTCCGGTTCCAGTTTCCCATTCCACGCCCAAAAAGGAGCACCGCGAAATTCTTTGCCCGGACACTGTAAATCTTTTAATGTTTCTTCTAGCATAAAAACTTCCTGCTTTTATAAAATAACACGAAAACATACGACCTGTAAAATTCTTACCTGTTTATAATATATAGGCTAAAGCCATTAAAAAAAACAATTATTTGATAAAAAAACAGCACTATCTGACAATGTTTTTTGCATATTATTCAATTCGTTATTATATTCTTTTTCGTTATATATCCCCATAAATTTTATCTAAGAAGCCTTTTTTACCAAAAAATTTGCCATGCCAAATCAACTAAAAAATCATCTCCGCTGGAAGAATCTGCCAATTCGAATTCTGAAAGCAAAACACGGCCCTGCTCAAAACAATTCACTCCATAGCCATGACGACTTTTACGAACTCGTGCTCGTCGAACAAGGAAAAGGATTCCATCGAATTAACAAGCAAAATATCCCAATAGAAGCCGGAAATATTTTTTGCATTCCGCCCGGCATCCCGCATAATTATAACTCTAATACAATATTCACCATCTACAACGTCTTAATCGGCAAACCTTTTTTGGATTATTTTCAGCACGATTTATCCGGCACGGACATTTATCATCTTTTCTTCGGAATGCCCTACCGTCATAAGAATCATTTTGAATGTGTTCACCTTACGAATCAGCATTTCTTGCAGTGCATTCTGATTCTCGAAGAAATTATACAAGAAGAGCAGCTTAACCATCCCGGCAGTCGAACGGCCGTATTATCCAACTGCATGCAGCTGATCCTTCTTATTTGCAGAAATGGAAAAATTCGATCGGACGATAGAGTCTCCATGAATATCTGCCAAATCAGCCGAGTCCTCGCAAGCCTTGATGAGCATTTTGAAAAAACTTGGAACCTTGAAAGCATGGCGAAATATGCCCACACCTCCATCAGCTCTTTTCGGCAGCAATTTTTAGCCATTACGGGAGAATCCCCCATCCAGTACCTTCTGCACCTGCGATTAAATAAAGCACGGGCGCTGCTCCAGCTTGAACAGCAAAATATCAGCGAAATATCCCGCGCCTGCGGCTTTGCCAGCAGCAATTATTTCAGCCGGCAATTTAAACGCTTCTTTGGATTTTCTCCCCACTATCGAAAATAAAAAACAACAACCGCCTCTATTTTTATTCTGGCATTCACAATAGGTATGAAGAATCTACTTTAAGGAGCCGCAAAAAAAATATCTTGACAATTTGCCGAAAAGATCGTGATTTGATTTTGGGGCCGACGGCAAAGAGCATCCCCGTAGGTATATGACGAGTTGGCGGCACAAAAAGCATTCACGAGGATCAGGCAAATATAAAGGTTCTTTCTGAACAGCTTCTAACCCACACGAATCTATTTTTTCCCACTCGCTACCGCAGCTTTTAATTGCAGGACTAACTCGGGGATCATCTTATTAACATCTCCCGCGCCTAACACCGCAATCACCACCGGTTTTTTCAACACCATAAGGTCACGAACCAACTTCTCTGGCAATAATTCTAAATTTTCTTGCCAATAACCACAGGGAATATCGGCTTGCTGACAAATTTTATTCACGATGCATTTTGGATCCGCCTTTTTTTCATCCTGTACCCATGCTGCAAATGGGGCAACCACTTCCACACCATCCGCCTTACTTAATATTTCTGCAAACTGATCGGCAAAACGTAAAATCCGCTCGTAGCGATGCGGTTGAAAAACAACCCATAATTGATAATCCGGATACTCTTCACGTAAAGTCTGAAGCGATGCCTGCACTTCTGTCGGATGATGAGCATAATCTTCATATAATAAATAGCTGCCATCTTTCGATGCGAAACGACAACTCAAACGCCGATCGACTCCAGGATAACTCTGTATCGCAATACGAACAAGCTCCGGCGCAATTCCTAAATAATGCTCCGCAACATAACACGCAATAGCCGCATTCCCGCAATTATGATGCCCCGGCGCGCCTTTTAGCCACGCCTGCTTTTCAATCAGCGCCGGATTCAACAAAGTCAATTGAGACAACCCCGCCAATACCCGCGGTGATTTTCCCGCATCCCAGGCAAAAACCCGCGTTGCTTTTTCGGCAAAGGTGCGAAAACATTTTTCAAGAGCCGGCACCCCGCCATGACTCCAGCAGTGATCATCCTCAATATTTAAAATTATTGCTGCGGAAGAACTTAGAAAAGCCTGCGTACCATCACTTTCATCCACCTCGGTAATCAACAATTTGCCGGCACCCGCCATTGCCGAGCGTTCCCATCCATTGACATTCCCGCCAACCATAAAAGCGGGTTTCAGCCCCGCTTCACAGGCAATATGCGCCAGCATCGCCGTTGTTGTCGTCTTGCCATGCGATCCAGCAATCGCAATAACTTTATCAAATTCTGTGGCCAGGACAGCCAAGAATTTACCGCGACATAATTCTGGTATATTCATCTTAGCTGCCGCGATTCTCTCTGGGTCTTCTTTTGGAACCGCAGATGAATAGACCAGCAAATCGGTATCGGGAGTTACGCTGCAATGTCCAACAACCACAGGACAGCCGCGTTTTTGCAAACTTTGAATCATTTTCGAACTCACCACATCCGAGCCGGTAACAGTAATGCCGAGATCCGCCGCAATATGCGCCAATCCCGCCATG
>JBAYAV010000349.1:0-3464 GCA_041669565.1 Lentisphaeria bacterium | reverse complement strand
TTGGGTCGTGCTTGGTAAACTTCATCCAGACGGAAAATTATACTCGCGTTATGAATGGGCTTCCTCGGATGAACTTCTGTTAAAGAGTCAGAATATGAAAGAACGCTGGCAAAAGACCTTGAATAAATCGATTGATACGCTGCGCAAATATCAAATTTATAAAGGGTATGCGGGGGATGATGAAGGGCAAGAAGAAGCCCTTCCGTCAAAGTCTGGGATAGAAATGACGGAAATGAATAAAAAAATATCCTATGTTATTGTTCCGATTTTTGTAGAGAAGAAACTGTGGGGGGCTTTATTTGTTTCTTTTGTAACAAATATTATAGAGTTTAATGAAATTAGTGATCGGCTTTTATTCACGTGGGCGGATTTTTGGTCGATTATGGTCATGAATGAGCGTCAAAAAAAGGCGCTGTTAAAAGCGGATTATGAACAAAAATTATTTTTTGAGAATGTGCATATTCCGCTTTGGCTGCATGACGCTTCGGGAAAGCTTTTGCAATACAACTCTGCGGTTTATGATTTTTTTGATATCGATCATCAGCCTCTGACAACAAAAAAGAATTATGAGTTGCTGACCAATGCTTTTGCGGCGGATGCGGATTCAGCGGTGGAAATAATACCGACAAATGAGAAGTCATCCGCTCGCAATATCTCGATTGCGAATCGGAAGTACATTCTTTACAATGAGTCGCTTTTTGACAAAAAGGGAACCCTTATCTATGTTTTGAAGTCGGCTATTGATATGACCGAGCAGAATAAGTTGTTTGTTCGGCAAAGTGCGATGAGGGATACGCTTGAGGCATTATTGAAAGAACGTGATATTAAAGTGGCAATTCGGAAGGCGACTCAAATTTTGGGAAAACTTTTAGGAGTTAATTGCGTGTTTTTATTTCAATTCGATGCGGAACAAAAGACGATGAGCTCTTTTGTTGAAAATGTAACTGATGAGGACTCGATTTGTTTTGAGCGGGCGAAAAATATACCGTTTGCGGGGGTCTCTTTTTGGGTGGAACGTCTTAAGAAGCAGTCGGTGTTTTGTATCAACGATCTGCAAAACGAGCCGGTTGAGCGTTATGGTGCATATTGGGAAGAAATCGTAAAAAAGCGGAATATCAGCACGGTTTATGTTTGTGGAATTCGGGTGGAGTCGAAGTTATGGGGTTGCTTAGGGGTGATGAGTCAAGGAAAAGTTTCTTTTTTAGATAAGGATTCGCTGGAATTTTTAACGGCTTTTATGGGGTTTATTGATGCGATTCTAGAGCAAAATAATACAAGAATGAGGCTGAAGAAGGCCCTTGATGTTGCCACTAACGCGAATCGCGCTCAGAGTTATTTTTGGTCTTCGGTCAGCCATGAAATTCGCACGCCGTTAAATTCTATTATAGGGTTTTCTGAATTATTAAGCAGCGGAGTGTCGGATCCGGCGATAATTAAGGAATATGTGGATTCGATTTCTTATTCTGGGAATGCATTGCTTGAGTTGGTGAATGATGTTCTTGATTTATCGAAGTTGGAAGCAAAGCGGATGGATGTTGTTCTTGAACCGGTTTGCATGGCGCAGATTTGCAAGGATGTTATGAGCATTTTCAATTATGCCGCGATCGAGAAAAAGATAAAACTAATTTGCGATATACCAGAGATGCCGAAGCTTATGCTGGATAGGTCTCGGATTCGTCAAATATTGGTGAACTTAATAGGAAATGCGGTAAAATTTACGGATAAGGGGTCGGTAACATTGCGAGTAGAATATGAAGCGAAAAAGAATGCTATGGTGAATTTATCGATTGCTGTTATTGATACAGGAATTGGGGTGTCTGAGAAAGACCAGAAACAATTGACAAAGCCGTTTGTTCAGCTGTCTCATCTACGTGGTACGAATTCAGAAAATAAGGGTACGGGGCTGGGGTTGGCAATAACCAAGCGGATGCTCAAAATCATGAATGGGAATCTTGAAATAGAAAGTACTCCTGGTAAAGGAAGTTGTTTTAGAGCGCTTTTGAATAGCGTTAAGCTTGCTTCTGTTTTTCAAGGGCCTGTTTTGGGAAGGTGTCCTATTATAACGAAATTGCCGAGTCCTCTTTCTGAAATAGAAAAGTTATCGATTCTTATTGTGGATGATGTTACCATGAATTTAAAAGTACTGGAGGCTATTTTAAGAAAAGTCGGGGTGGAAAAAATTATCAAAGCCGGTTCTGGGATAGAAGCGCTCGCACAACTTGAGAAAGAAGAACCATCGGTGGTGTTTACGGATATGTGGATGCCGGAGATGTCGGGGGAAGACCTCGTTAAAAAAATGCGTCTTGACCCGCGTTGGAAAAGGATACCGGTGTATGCTTTGACCGCCGATATTGAAACGACGAAGACGTTTAATATGGATTGTTTTGCCGGCGTTCTGTTAAAACCAGTGACACTAAAACAATTGACTTCGGTTTTGCAGCTTCTGGCAAAAGAGTTATAAAGAAAAGTCGCTTTTTCTTGTGGTTGCATCCGTCTGTAAATATTTATGGGCTAATTTTGCAAGGGGGTACGGGGAAGCTAGGACAGTGTCATGGTGCTCTTTGGCGGTGCGGTTGTCCTTGTTTTAATAAAGTTTTATTTCGTTGACAATAAAATAATTTTATAGTATATTAAAACTTTAGCGAAAAGTATTTTATTTTTATGACAATCCCCCAAGTGAAATGAAAGTTGTTTGGTATAAATATGATAAGAAGAATTTGTTTCCTCCCTGTTATTGTTTTTTTATTTATTTTAGTAAATGCTGCGGCGGGAGAAAATTTTGCGCCAAAGACTCAGAAAATATTAATTTTATCTTCGTTTCATGCGAGTCATCCGTGGTCGCAATGCATTGACAGTACGATCCGTGAGGGGTGTTTGGAGCAGGATTTTACAAAAAAAGTGGATGTTATCAACTTTGATATGATCCGTGTGCATGATTTAACAGGCTCTGAAAGTAAATTAGTAAAATGTCTGGATTTTGTTAAATCCGGTCGGTATAATATGATTATTGCGATTGGCACGCCTATTGTAAAATTATTATTGAAGCATGCACATGAAGTCCCGGTATTGGTGCCGATTGTTGTTTGTGGGAATGAAAAATATTCAGAAAAAATAAAGAAGCTCCATCCCAATTCAACGGGGATTTTAGAAAAGAACGTACCAGTATCCGCATTGAAGGTGGGGCTACGGATTTATCCAGATACAAAATATATCGTTGTTTTGGCCGATGCTTCTGAAATAAGTCAGGAATTCCAGGATGGAATAAGAAGCCATATCGGAATGGATGAATTTAAAAACATCGAGTTTTTATTTAAGAATCCGGTTAATGAATCCTTGGATCATATTTTAAAAGGGCTATCCGTACTACCAAAAGAGACACTTCTTTTGGTTTCTCCATGGCGGGGGTTTCAAGATCGGGATTATCGCAGCTTGGAGGAATTCGCGGAGTCCTTGAAACAAAGATG
>JBAYAV010000348.1:0-3492 GCA_041669565.1 Lentisphaeria bacterium | reverse complement strand
CAAAGCGAAAAAAAGTCCGACCGCAATTATACTTTTCAACATGTATTGTCGCATTCCCGTATTAGAATAGTCTGTCATGAGTACCTCCATGATTTACAATAATGAATTCATTTACGACCTTATGACGCAAATATCCGACAGGGAAGACCTGCGCTATTTTTTTTTTGATCATTCTATTTTATAAAACGGGAGCATCCCAAATTTATTGCCACGTTTCGTCAATAATCTACACCATAAATACGATTTTTTTAATGGGACACATAAATACAGACGAACATCTCTATTTTGCTTTCCCTCTCCCCGCAACAAAAAACGCGGAGTCCAGCCCATCAAAAAGCATGTCTGTGCGTCACCGTCCTCATCGATAAAAACACAAGATGCGGATTAAATATCCGAGCCAGCAATTGAAAAAGGAAGCAATATGTATTAAAGTATTTTCGAACAAAAAAAATCAGAGTTTCAAATTACAGCAGAACACTATAAATGCTATTTATGCAGGAAAGAAAACAAAAAGAATGGAAAACAATTGGTACAACAAATTTTTAGCGGATCCGGAGCACACCGGCACCATTCATCATCCTGTCAGTAATTTTATCTATTCTTTTGAGCTTTCCCAAAAAGTTCTTTCTGCCAAGATTAAAATCACTGCTCGGGGGATCTACCAGATTTCGGTAAATCGATCCCCCGTAACCGATCACAAATTTTTACCGGGCTGGACTCAATACAACAAGCGTCTTTTTTTTAATGAGTTTGAGTTAAAAACACTGCTTCAGGACGGCCGGAACGATTTAGAAATTTTACTAGCGGATGGCTGGTATGCTGGTTTTCTTGCCCATTACGGCCAGCCGGAAGATTTTAAAATTGCACCCGACTTAAGTTTAACACTTGAAATCACATTTGCAGATCATTCAACCATAACAATAACACCCGAGACAAAAGGCTGGCAATGTGCCAATGATGGGCCCATTCGTTACAGCGATATTTATAATGGCGAATTCTTTGATTTTAATGATCAGTTTTCCAATTACCGGGACCCCATCTTACACGACAATGATTTAGTCCCAATTCCCAGTGATGCTCTGCCGATAAAAAACATCGAGAAAAGAATGCCGCTCAGCATTACGAAAATCGATGACAAAAAGTATATCATTGATTTTGGTCAAAATATAACAGGGAGTGAAGTCCTAGAAGCAACCATTCCTCTCCATCAAAAAGTAATTCTTCGACATGCAGAAGTTCTCAATTTTGACGGCACGATCTATACAAAAAATTTGCGCAAAGCCAAAGCAGAAACGATTCTCATTGGCGATGGCAGCACAATCGCGTATCAGCCGACTTTTACCTTTTATGGATTTCGGTATGTTGAACTATCCGGCCTTGACAAATTTGATATCTGCGCGCAGGTCATCCATTCTGAGATAAAACGCGTCGGTGACTTCAGCTGCTCTAATATTCTACTCAACAAATTATATCAGAATATTTTATGGAGTGCGCGCGACAATTTCCTTGATGTTCCCACCGATTGTCCGCAGCGCGATGAACGGCGCGGGTGGTTGGGCGATGCCCAGACCTTTATCAAAGCGGCGCTTTATAATTTTGATTTGCAGCAATTCTTTTCAAAATGGCTCGATGATGTAGATTTGGGCTGTGATGAAAATGGCGCGTATCCCAATATTGCTCCGAATATTGGCCAAATATGCGCTTATTTTGGACAAGCCGGATGGGCTGATGCCGGAATTATCTGCCCCTGGAATTTGTCTCTCTGGTATGACGATATTCGCATTTTGCAAAAGCATTATCAGGCCATGAGCAGATATGTAAGATATCAAGAAAAGAACTCAGATCAATTAATCTACAACAAAGCGCAGTTTGGCGACTGGTTAAATTGCGATGACCCCACCAGCAACGAGCTTCTCGGGACGGCCTTTTTTTCAAACAACGCCCAGATTTTAACAAAAGTCGCCACCCGGCTCAAAAAAACAGAAGACGCCAAGCAATTTGCTGAATTAGCAGCCACGATTAAGAAGGCCTTTCAAAAACGATTTCTAAACAGTGATGGTGAGCTCATTGAAACAAGCCAGGCAGCGGCTAGTTTAGCACTCGATTTTAATTTATTGGAACAAGATTTTAAGATAAAAGTCGCAAAAAAGTTAAATGAGAGTGTTGTTAAAAATCAGTACCATCTAACCACCGGATTTTTGGGAACGCCGCATTTGTTATATGCATTGTCAGATAACGGCTATGTTCATACCGCCTATCGGCTTCTGACCCAGACAACCCGCCCTTCGTGGCTTTATCCCGTCATTATGGGAGCCACAACGGTTTGGGAACATTGGGACAGCATCAGTGAAAAAGGCTATGCGGATCCCAAGATGAATTCGTTTAATCATTATTCCTACGGTGCAGTAGCCGATTGGATTTTCAGTGTTGCCGGCGGTTTGAAAACGTGCGAGAGTCATCCTGGATTTCAGCGGTTTATTGTAGATCCTAAAATAGATGCATGCTTGAAAAATTTAAATATAGGCTACCAAACAAAATATGGCAAAATCAAGATAAGGTGGTATCAGAAAGCCGAAAAATGTTTTGTGGTAGAAATCACCGTACCAGAAAACACAGAATGTTTGTGGCAAAACAACGAGATCTTAAATCCGGGTCTTCATAAAAAAGAAATCATGCAATAAAAAAAGTTTTAACAGCATGCCAATATAGAAAGACTCTCTAAATTCAATTTCAAAAAAACGCGAAACCAAACACGTAAGACAATCATATTTACATTTTTGATCGCGTATCAAAAGAATTCTTCTTTACGGCAAAGAACATTCCAGCCATAAAAAGAAACACGGCCATTCCAAACAGAACGACCGTGCTTCTCAAAGATCCTTGATGTTTATTTTTTCTCACGAACGAGAATTCTTAGTATTTTTTTGGTGTATTGGCTGCCATTTTTTGCAAATGTCCAGTCCACATTACTTTTATCAGGGGCATTTCCAATGCCGAGATCCGCATGTTGACCAGCGCTCCAATGATTAAGGGCAAAAATCGTTTGTTTCGCCAAGTAGTTATGGACTTGCATTGAGCCATAGCCGTTCACAACAGAATTTGGTGCATCGCCAAAATCGTATTGGCTGGAAGACGCATTCGGGATTTTAGAGGCGTTTGTCTTCGTATAGTTATTTGTAAAGAATTCAATATTTCCGCCTTGTAAATCCGTGCCCGTTTTTATGCCTTGTACATTCGAATAGACATTCATATTTTGGACTTTTACCTGAAATTTCGTCTTGTTTTTTACCTGCGGAATCCCAATTTCATTCAAGTTTTTCGTAAAGGCATCCATAGAAACATAAACAAATTGCGTCTTTTTATCCGGGCCTTCCAATTCTAAATAATAAGCAATCCGATCAAAATCTGTTGATATCTCTGCATGATTATCAATATCATATTTAATATTCTCGCTTATTTTGGCAAGATCCAACGAATAGACCAGCTTATAAT
>JBAYAV010000347.1:0-3504 GCA_041669565.1 Lentisphaeria bacterium | reverse complement strand
CCACAGTTTTGTGGCCATGGAAACCGCGGCTTTGGAGATACAGTATTCGCCGCGGTTAATGCTTGCGTAGCTAGCGGAAACAGAACTGATATTGATGATGCAGTGGAATTTCTTATTTGTATTTGCAATGATTTCTTTGGCGGCAAGTTGGGTTAGAAAGAATGGCCCCGCGGCGTTGATTTTGATAAGCCGGTGATAGCTTTCTTCGGTCATGTCAAGGATGTCCGCACGATTTTCAGGAGCGACGCCGGCATTATTGATAAGAACATCGATGCAGCCAAAATCCGTCATAAAATTTTGGATCAATTTTCGGCGTGCGTCGGTATTGGAGATATCGCAGGAGTAGTATTCAAAATGATTGGGAAAATCAGCTCGTAATGCGGTTAGAATTGGGGCAATTTTTTCCTGTGGAGCGCGTCCGCAAAAACCAATATTACAATTCTTTTGGGCTAAGGCGCGAACAATACCGTAACCAATTCCGCGCGCACCGCCGGTAATGAGAACATCTAAGAAAGAATCCATCGTATGACTCCTGGAATATAATTAATAAAATTTCTTGTATTGTCTATTTTATGCTAATTTATATTGTTTTCGAAAAAAATCAATTGTTATGGGGCTTTTTTTGGCAGAAATTTGAGTTGCTTTGAGTGCTTTTTTTGCGTGTTTCGAAAAACTTAAGTGAAAAGGGTGTTCTTTATTGTTTTTTACAAAGAAATAGGATATATTTAAATAGTGCAACTGAGTTTTATTGATATAAGATATAAATAAGAATAAATGAGAGGTAAGAAATGTATACTCATCAGTTTGGCAGTGCTGTAAATGAATATTATGTAGATGAAATGCGTAATATTGCGGCAACAAGAAGTGCAAAAATCCGGAATTTAAAAACGAAGGCGGATGCCGAAAATTATGTTATGGAAGTTCGGGAGAAGGTTTTAGCCTCTTTTGCATTACCGGAGAGAAAATCGCCCCTTAAGCCTCAAATTACGGGTAAAATTGAGCATGATACCTATACTGTGGAGAATGTTATTTATCAAAGTCGTGAGAACTTTCCGGTAACGGCAAATTTATATAAGCCCTTAAATTGTAAAAATGCTCCGGCGATGCTTTTTTTATGCGGGCATGCTTTAGAGGGCAAATTCAGTGATGTTTATCGGACGGTTATGCTGAATCTTGTTCGGAATGGTTATGTGGTTTTAGGGGTTGATCCGATTAATCAGGGCGAGCGTGCTCAATTTAATAATATTCCAGAGGATATTAAACGTTATGGCCTTTGCGGCGAGCATAATATTATGGGGCGTCAGATGCAGCTGATCGGTGAAAATTTTGCCACGTGGCGTGCTTATGATGCTTTGCGAGGCATTGATTATTTAAAGACTCTTCCGGAGGTTGATTCTGCGCATATCATGGTTACTGGAAATTCTGGTGGAGGAACGTTGTCGACTAGTGTGAATGCGCTTTCGGATGATTTGTTTGGTGCTGCACCGAGTTGTTATATCACGAGTTTTTTGCATAATATTGAGAATGAATTGCCGGTTGATGCCGAGCAGGTACCGGCCTTTTTAGCGGGGATGGGCTGTGAGATGGCGGATCTTTTGATTGCGCGTGCTCCGCGTCCACTTTTGATAATGGGGCAGAAGAAGGACTTTTTTGATGCACGTGGAACAGCCGAAACGTATGAAGAAGTTCGTCATATTTATGAATTATTGGGTGCGGGCGACAATGTCTCGTTGTTTATTGGTCCCACATCGCATGGTTATTCGATTCACAATCGTGAAGCGATGTATAATTTTTTCAACAAGTTTGTGAAGGCGGATGCTGCTGAATATCATGAGCCGGAGACGCTTTCGATGGATAGTGCCGAAGCGTTGAGTGCTGCGCCAAATGGGCAGGTTGATCAGCTTCCCGGGATGCGTCTAGTGCGCGATATCATTCAATCGGAAGCCACCGCGATGATACAAAATCGTCCGAAGAGATCGTTGGAAGAATTACGCGAATTATTTGCGCCGATGGTAGAGCCCGAGCGTGTGGAGGCTCCGCCGCATTACCGGATTTTGCGTGGGGAGTATATTGCGAAAGATCAACTTTTTTCGCGTTTTGGTATTGAATCAGAGCCCGATCGTGTGATGAGCGTGCTGAAAATATTTTCTAAAAAAGAATGTATTTCGTATCTTCCCGAAGGAAAAGAAGCGCGACTTTATGTTTCGCATCTGGATAGTCGTGATGAAGCTGCGGGGGTCCTGGGGGATTCCGAACGGTTATTCATGTTGGATGTCCGTGGAATTGGCGAATGTATTCCGGATGGAACGGATCAAGCGGCTTTCGGGAGCGAGCGTGACTTTTTTCAACAGTATCAGTTTGATTATCATTATGCATCATTGGGGGTATTGCTGGCCGATTCTTATTTAGGCGGCAAGGTGCGCGATATTTTATCCAGTCTGGCTTTGTTGCAGGCGCGTTTTGAAACAGTAATCTTGGAAGCCCGAGGGCAGGCATGTATTCCTGCAGCGCTGGCCGCAGTGTATGCGAAAAAGCCGGTTCAATTGAAGTTGTATGACCGCTGGGAATCTTGGCAGGAAGTAACTCAAAAGCCGATGTTTCGGTTGCCGCAGTCTGCAATGTGGCCCAATGCACTTGCGATAAGCGATCTAGATGAAATGCTATCTTTGCTGAAGTAGCTTTTCTTTAAAATCAAAAAACAGATTCTTTCTTGTTTTGTAATAAAATAGGAAGAATCTGTTTTTTTTGTCAAGCCTTCGGACGGCTTTATTTTACGCCGAGGCGTTTGAGGTTGTCGTAGGATATTTTTACGGAATCAAAGATATCGTGATCTTTAAATGGTTCATCTTGCTCAATAACATACCAGCGAACGCGGGTGTTTTGGCATGCGGTCAAAATTCCTTGCCAGTCCATATTCCCTTCGCCGATTTCGCAGAAGTGGGGCTCTCTTTCGATGGTTAAAAAATCTTTGAAATGGATGACGGGAGTACGTCCGGCTAATTTATTGAGCCATACAACCGGGCTGCCGCCGCCGCGGGTGACCCAATGTAAATCGAGTTCGGCACAAACTGTTTTTGGGTCGGTGTTGCTGTAAAGAAGATCCAAGAGGGTGCTGGGAGTGTCATGTTTGTCAAATTCAAAATTATGGTTATGATAGCCTAAACGAATGCCCTCTTTGGCGAGAATCGCGCTTTTTTCATTGAATAATTTGGCGAGCTCAAGAAACTTTTTGGGGTTGTGCCATTCATCCGGTGGGCAGCCGAGTGCGACGTAATCGCATTCGAGAGCTTTTTGTTTCTCAATGACTTTCTGAATATCGCCTTCGAAAAGATTGGGAAGGCTGTCGTGGGTTGCACAACAGTAAAGGCCATGGCTTTCAAGTTGTTTATGAATCATATCGTAGGGCAATGGAATCCCTGAAATTTGAACAGATTGGTAGCCTATTTTGCAAAGTTTGTCTAAACTTTTGTCTAGGTCACTTTCTGTTTTGCAATATTTGTTGAT
>JBAYAV010000346.1:0-3505 GCA_041669565.1 Lentisphaeria bacterium | reverse complement strand
TTTGGTTTTTGGGTCATTATATTATTTTTGTGTAGGGGCGGAATATTTTCCGCCCGTGTTTGCACGGTCGTGAATTTTATATGCAAATATCCCAAGATTGCACGAACCGCCTTCGGCTGCGCCTTGGCGAATGATGAATGATGAATTGAAGACGCAAACAAGAAAAACGAAGAGGAATGGGTGATATTTGGAAGGCGGGTGTAGGGGCGGAATATTTTCCGCCCGTGTTTGCACGGTCGCGAATTTTATATGCAAATATCCCAAGATTGCACGAACCGCCTTCGGCGAATGATGAATTATGAATGATGAATTGAAGACGAAGAAAACATAGACTGCTCTTTTGGGCGGATGTAAAACAGGCTTTGAAGAATAATACATGGATTGACAAGGAGAAATGGCATCTGTGAAGACGCAGCGTGAAATTATAACTGGGGTTGAAATAGGGACAAGCAGCATCAAGGTTGTTTTGGCCGAATTTGTGGCTGACAATATGCTTTCGATACTGGGTGTTGCTGAAAAGCCGTCTTTAAAAATGTGCAAAGGCGAGGCTATTGATGCTCAGATTGTATCTGAGCAGGTGGCATTGGCGTTGCATGAGGTTGAGGAAAAATTTGGCTATCCGATCGGCAATGAGATTTTTTTAGGGCTATCGGGTGCTTATATTGAGACGCGGAATGTGAATGCCACGGTTGTTATTCAGGGAGATGGTGCGCAGGTTTCCGAAGATTACATCGTGGAGGCTACGCGTTGCACGCAGGAAATCGAGGTTCCGGAGGATCTAATGCGCCTACCCCAAGTGGTTAATCGCTATTTTCGATTATCGGATGGGCGGGTTTTGTTTAATCCGGTGGGGCAGAATTCAGATTCGCTGACCGTAGAGACCCAGCATTTTTTGGCCAATAGTTATCGGGCAAATACGACTTACTGTCTTCTAACTGAAAATCTTGAAAATGGACAGATCCCAAGTGTGATTTATGCGCCACTGGCTATTAGCTCCGCGGTTTTTCCGCCGCGAATGAATGATGACGCGCTCGGACTGGTGATTGACATCGGTGCAGGAATGACCTCGATCGCGATGCCGACGAGCATGGGGCACTTGTTTTGTGGACAGATTTCGGTGGGGTGCGAGCATATCGTGAATGATCTTTCCATCGCCTTTCATATTGAAATAGCCACGGCACGCAATATTTTGAATCAGTTTGCCAAGCTGCATTGTACCGCGATTGCCACAAAGGATGATCGTACGCGAATGATTCGGGTAAATCCGGATGGCAAGCGTCGTATTCCGGCATCGAGCGTTGAACTGGTTGTTGAAGTGCGCTTGCGGGAGCTCTTTGAACTGGTGCGTCGTCAGTTAGAAGACCGGGGGGCCTACAGCTGGCTGGGTAACGAAGTGCTACTCTCCGGTGGCGGGGCGGAAATTCCAGGAATAAGAGAATTAGCGGGCACGGTCTTTAATCGTCCAGTGCGCATTGTAAAAGCGTGTAACATATCCGGCCGGGCAGATCTCGTGGATTCACCACGGTTTAATCATGTGCTGGGGTTGATCCGGGCGGGATATCGGGATTTGCAGATATCCCGGGAAATTAAAAATCATCAGTCTCCTCTGAAGCTATTCGGGGATAGCGTAAAAAAGATCCTCAATGCCTTTTTTGATTGGTAGAGAGTCGTTCCCGTAGAACGAAAAGCTGTTTTATGAAAAAAGATATGACGGAAAAAATAATTTTAAAATGATGGAAAAAACAAAGACTATAATAGGAAAAGATATCCTGTTGCTGGGAATTGGAACGGCTGGAAGCAGGTCGGCATATTATGTGTTTCAGCATGGCAGCCTGCCGGGTTTGCGAATCACTGCCATGGATTCGGATGTCAATGCCCTGCAAAAATATTCGGGGCTGAATACGGTGGAAATGCCGGTTCCCGAAAAGCTGGAGACTGCCGCGGAAATTGAAGACCCCGAACGAATGCCCGAGGTGCTGAAGAATGCGCTGGACGCGCATTTTGCGTCGATTGCGATGGTTCTTGTGGTGGCTGGAATGGGCGGAAAAACAGGCGGGCGGTATGCTTTGCAGGCGGTGAGCTATGCAAAACAGCATGCCATTCCGTGTGCGGCGGTGGTTCTTTTACCGCATGAATTTGAAGGAGAAGAACATCGTATTGAGGCCGAGAATAATTTAACGATTCTGAGTAGTATGATTCAGACCGTGATGGTTTTGCCGTGTGTGGAATTTATGCAGCTGTTTCCGAATCAAAGCCGCAAAGAAATTTTTCCGCAGGCGGTGCGCTGGATGGCCGAATGCAGTCTTGGTTTTTTAAAGACGTTTTCTCGCATTCCAACTCGAAAAAAGAAGCCGTTTAAAAAAATGGGAAAGAACGACGAGGAAAAACCTGAAATCGATCCTGATAGTGATGAGAATCAGTTGGAATTTATGTTTTCGGATGAGCCACGCGGTATTTTTGTGGGCGGTTTTCCGAGTAATTATGATGGGCAGAATCTGGATATACCCACGTATGAACGCCAAAGTATCGCGATTGACTGCGCAGAGGATCTCGAGGAATGAAGAAATCGGCTGTCATTATTGCCGCGGGCGGCTGCTCAACGCGTTTTAAGGACAATAAATTATTGGCGTTACTGCAGGGAAGGCCGGTGTTTCTCTCCTGCGTGGAAACTTTCGCTCAATTATATCCAAAAAAGATCGCGCAGATTGTCCTGGTGGTATCGGAAAAGGAAGTCTCAAATTATCAGGCATTGATTCCCGAAAAAATCAGCAAGAGGATCGATATTGTACTCGGTGGAAAAAGCCGCACGGAGTCGGTGTGGAATGGAATGCGGGCACTGCGGGACGAAATCGAGCTGGTAGCTATTCATGACGCGGCGCGGCCGTTCGTGTCGGCAGATTTATTGGAACGCTGTTTAGCGAGCGCACAGCGGTACGGCTCGGGCGTTGCGGCACATCGGTGCGTGGATACCATCAAGCAAGCCGATGCGGATGGCGTGGTGCAAAAAACGCTGAATCGTGAGCAACTGTGGGCAGTGGAAACACCGCAGGCTTTCGAAAAAATAGTATTGGAAAAAGCGTATCGGATGGTCGACTGGAAAAAATGTGCGGCGACCGATGATGCGCAATTATTGGAATTGGCGGGAATGCCGGTGCGGCTGGTGGAAAATCTGGAGGATAATAAAAAAATTACCTACCGGAAAGATCTCGCAGTCTGAATTAAGAATAAAGGCGTCGCCAAGACAACCGATGTACGTATATAAAATCATTGGCCGTGCAAGAACGGGCGGAAAATATTCCGCCCCTACGGCGGGTAAAACGGTTGGTGATATGGTTGGGGCATCCCTTGTGGTTACCCAAAACACAGATAGCGTTTTGGATGCCCATATGGAATTGAATAATACCGGGCAAATGATTGAAACAGAATGGTTAAAATTACCCTAAACGATTTTAAAAATATTAAATTACACGAATACATTGTAATGCCAAACCATTTTCACGCAATA
>JBAYAV010000345.1:0-3507 GCA_041669565.1 Lentisphaeria bacterium | reverse complement strand
TTGAAAAAAATATTTAAAAGGTGATTCTATTGAATAAAAATAAAAAATCTATATATGGCTGCTCTTGTCATTCTTTCACTCTTGTGGAACTGATGACGGTAATTGTTATTATTGCGGTGATTCTGGGTATTACGATTCCCGCTTTTAATGGCTTTCTGGGGCGCTCCTCTGTCGATGCCGCCGCTAGTATGGTCGCCGCACAATTGCGGGTCGCTCGAGCACAAGCCGCTCAACGCAGAACAGAAGTCGGAGTGGCGTTCTCTGATGATGGGGATTGGTTTCAGACGTTTTATGAAAAGAGTGTTGCTGGTGTTGCTAGTTATTATTGGATTCCCGGTTCTAAAAAAGAATTTTTGCCAAAAGGGGCACTGATTTCATTGCCTTATTCCGTAATGGATTCTGGCGGTGTGTTGGTTCCTAGTGATTTAACTTCAACTCAAACAATACATGATACAAAAGGCGGTACAGATAGTTGCTTGTGCGTGTGTTTTAAAAAGGATGGTTCGCCGGATATGTCTAAACTCTCTACTGGTAATGTAAAATATGAAATTAGAATTTATGAAGCGGTAATGAAAGAAACTGGTACAAAGGTCATTGTGTTGAATAAAAACAATTGTAGCACTCTTGCCTTAAATAAATATACTGGTATGGTTGCAATAAAGAAAGAGTAAAGGAGAATTGATGATGATTCAACAAAAAAAACATTTTACTCTTGTCGAAATTATGCTGGCTCTTGGCGTTTGTGCCATCGGTGTCTGCAGTATTATGGTGCTGTTTCCGATTGGTGTGAAGGCTTGTCGCGATGCCGCAATGAAGACTTATACCGCGAATATGGCCGACGAGATGTTGCATTATACACAATATCTAATTACAAAAGATCAAGCTAGTTGGGATTTGTATATTGCTATAGAATCTGCAGATGAAAAATATATAGCGGTAGCTGAAGGTGTCTATGAGGATTATTGTAAGGATGTGTTAGAAAAGATTCTACTACCTGAAATGATAGATCATTCAAAATGGGACCAAGAAATTTCAGATTTTGGAAAAGATCTTTATAAATATACCGGAGATCTTTTGCCTGAGCCTTTGCCTAAGATTTATCAGTTTATCAGTACAAAAACAATTCAGAGTGGAGGATGGGATGGAACCTCTGCTTTTGAATCAAAAATTGATTTTCGTTGTGTGGGGCTTTTAACAAAAGAGCAAATTGAAATTAACGGTTCTAAAATCTCGTTAGATAAGGCTTGTAAATTAAAAGTAATCATTACTTGGCCGGCTGAAATACCTTATGCACAACGAGAAAGAAGTGTCTTTTCTCTTGAAGTTTTTAAACCTAATTTTTAATCATCCCAGAGGTGCTTTTATGCGGCTGATAAAATATAAAAATAAAAGATTTACTCTTGTTGAAGTGATGGTCTCTTTAGCCATCCTTGTTATTATGATGGGGTTTCTTTTTGAATTTGTGATTGGCGCACAAAAGGTTTGGTCGGCCAATCGGCGGATGGCAAAATTATTCAGTAATGCGCAGATTGTATTTAAATGGCTGGAACAAGATATTAACAATGCCGTTTATCAGTCGGGAGACGACTATCCCGGAAAGGAGATACCGTTTCTTTGTTATCCTAGTACGGATACTTATCCGAAGTACCTTTTTATGGTTGTGGCGGAAAGTCCTAGCGCGTTGCCTAATCAATATTTTACTTCTTTGTTGTATGTCATTCAAGATGATACCAGTATAACAAAGCTGACTGGCGATAAATTAAAGAAATTATACCGTGAAGAATGGCCGGGTTTTTCCTACATGGGGAAAGATTTTGCTGGTGTTTCGTCACATTCTGTTGCTGCTACTGATGATGAAGTTTTAATTGATGGGATTGTCAAAGCAAAGATTACGCTGGCGTCGGAAGCTTCTGCCACTTTTCCTTCAGCTCTAAAAATTGAAGTTACGCTTTGTGATTACGATAAGATCGTGCAGTTAAATAATGATGATGCTCAGTCTACAATTATAAGACAAGCCATTATAGATACATCGCGAACATTTAGTAAAATTATTTTTCTGAATCGTTATTAAGGCAAGAGTAAACTTAAAAGACAATTAGAACAGTGAAGTAAAAGTTTAAAAAGCTTTTTATATCGATACAAAGTATCACATTTGAGGATATCATTATGTTATATAAAAAATTAGATAAAGAATCCGGGTCTGCGTTATTGTTGACCCTGGGAGTCTTGTCCTTAGCATTGGTGATGGCAATGGCTTTTGCTTTTTCTTCCAGATCCGATCGAAAAATTGCAGAAGTTAATGCGGATTCTGTTAAAAGCAAGTTGTTGGCTGAAAGCTATGAAAATCATGCCGTGGCTGTTCTTCAATATTTTATTGATAATCCTAGTTTGGCTTCGTGGACGTGGACACCTGTGGATAATGAAAAATTCCGCCAGAAACATTTTAAGTTTTCAGTTTCAGGGGATGATTCTTTCAAAACTATTTTAGAAGATTCGTCCAATCAATATTTAAATAAAGTTGCAGAATTAGAGTTTGCCGATGATGTGAAATTTTTTACTGTAACGGATGATTCGTCCAAAATAACAGGTCAGTATGGTTTCTTGATCTTAGATGAGTCTGGTAAAATCAACTTAAATGAAGCAATGGATTTGCGATATAAAGAAAAACAGCATGTCCCTTATCTTGATAAAGATGAGAATAGAGCATATGCGGGATCTTCCATAAATTATAATTATCAGATATTAAATAATATTATAAATAGTGATACGACTTTTACGGAGGAAGAATCTTCTGATATTGTTCGCCGCGGGAGTCATCCTTATGAGTTAAGTGTTCCCGAAAAATTTTATTCTACTGTAGCGGGGCCGACAACGGGGCCTTATCAGTGGGTTTCGTATGAGCATATTTATAATACATTGGCAGATTTGGGTGCTAGTGAAGAAATGACGGAAACGGAAGCGATGCTATATACTTTTTATGGCAGTGAGGTATCTGAATCTTACTATGACGGGACACCTGGGAGCGGAACAAAATATGCGCGTTTTGATTTAACTGGAACAGAAATGGTTATAAACAAAGTGCCAACAGTGACACCAACAGAATATTGGAATAGCATAACTATAGCGGATTTAACTGCAAGTTCTCCGAAAGTATTTGACGAAGAAGATACAACTCATTCCATTGCAACTTGTATTCCTTATTTGAATGGTAAAGAACAAATTGCGGCAAATTTGATTGATTATTGTGATGAGGATGACTATGCGACGAAAGATGATGCTTCTTTTGAGTTTCCGGATAATGAAGCAGAACTTTCTAGTTCTGTAACAGCCTATTTTGGTAATGAAAAACATCCCTATATTAATAAAATATTATTAGAAGCTCGTGTCGATCAGCCTGTATCTGTAGGTTCTTCGCATTTAATCGTGAGACTGATTCCAACGGTGCAGTTTCTAAATATTTTTGATGATGATTTGCCTTCTGGCAATACGTATCTGAATGTAAAAGGA
>JBAYAV010000344.1:0-3529 GCA_041669565.1 Lentisphaeria bacterium | reverse complement strand
CACAATACTAGTTTTGCAAATAAAAAAGCCAGGAAAATTAAAGTTTTCCTGGCTAACAGAGGCAATAGGTTGTGTTATTAAGTGATTTGAGTGTAAAAAATCAATGGAAGTTCACAATAAAATAATTATAGAGTATTGTCCTGAATCCGTGAAGTACCACACAAAAAACACGAAAGATAATTGACAACCTATTGATTTGTAGTATATTATAATAGATTCTAAATACTATAATTCCACTCACCAACGAGGTTATCAATATTTAATTTTATGCTAAGTTCTGAAAAAATCAACTCAAATGGCGGTTTTCCCTTTGTAAAAAACTGTTCGATGAAAATGTCCGCATGAAGGATTGGATGTCGAACTGCCGGCGGCACACAATTCCTGTTATTCGACATCCACCATTGTCCGCAGCACCATTGCCTCATGACCGCCGGCAACAGCAATCTGAGTCAACAACTTGACCACGCCCCTGCGCAGACTTTCTATGCGGAAAAGCTCAACGATCCGAAATATTGTCGCATTATTTTTAGCAACCGACCATAACCAATGTCGACCGCAAAAAGGTCATGCTATTGGTAGCCCAAATGAAAAAGCCGACCGTCGGAGGTTGAGATCAGTCATGCAGGACCTGCTTCACATTGCCTGCAAGATTGTATCGCATGACAACAGAAAGTCCCTGAAATTTAGGCGTAATTCCCCATGATTTAAAGTCTTTAAAGAGCTATATACAACTTGTTTATTTTTAAATAGAAACAACACATAAAAGGAAGGAATAAAATGACATGGATCAAGGAACAATTCCCGAAATTTGAGGTTTTGACCAAATTTAGACCAGTTTTTGCCGGAAAGACAAACAACAGGAGGAAAACCGGCTAGCCTGACTGAAAAAATCAGAAGCAAGACCGAAATGTCAAAGAAATCAATAGAAAATTGATGAAGTGAAATAATCATTCAAATATTTCACTCATTCAGAATGGAGACAATATGTGCACAAAGTTGAATTATTTTTTGGTGATACTGGTAATGATATCTTACCTAGCCTATGGAGAAAATCAGCAAGTAGTTAAACAGATTCCGATTTCAAATTCCGGCTTTGAATTCGGCGATAAGGGCTGGACACGAAATCAAGTGGAAGGGGAATATCGTTTCGATATCGATTCAGAAGTGTCGCACAGCGGACAAAAGTCGGCGAAGATTGAAACCGTTCAAGGCGGATGGGCACGATGGTTACAGCAAATTCCGTTGGAGGAAGGCAAAGTTTATCGAATAAGTGTTTATGTTAAAGGAACTAAAGCCTTGCCGGTAGCCTTGTGGGTTTATGGCAGCGGAAACAACGAAAAAACACATCCGAATATTACAACGAAATGGCAAAAAGTCGTTTTGGAATTTGTTAAGCAGAAAACCGGAGATGCAACATTATTTCTGCAAACAGCGCCTCGATGTTCCAAATGGCAAGGGGGAACGGTTTGGTTTGATGACGTGATGTTGGAAGATATCTCGGCGGAACGTTCGGCAATACAAATCAACGGGTCCTGGGTACTTTCACAGCAGAGATATGAGAAATTGGATCCGGCCCTCTCGGATTCGCTCCAAATAGAAAATGCTTCCAAAGGCTACATCTTTTATCAACGGAAAGATCTTCGTTATTTTTATCCCAACAGTATTCCTCAGCCATCTGAAGTTATATTGCAGGGAATAAAATCAACAGCAGCTCAAAAGCAGACCTATGCTTCTACATGGTTTATGGTTTATGCAATGGATAATTTGAAAGATATGCAGGTGTCAATAAAAGGCGATCTGATATCTAAGAATGGTTTGAGTATTTCGAAAGATAATGTGCAGATTAAAATGATTCGTTTTTGGAAGCAACGGTCTGATCTTGTTTCAGCAAAATATTATGATATTCCAGAGTTGTTGATTGCTAACACACCCGTAGATCTGACAAAGAATGGAAATCAGGGGGTCTGGATTCAAACACGATTGAGCGGAAGTGTAAAGGGTGGAACTTACAAGGGAACCCTCCTATGTCAAATTGCCGACAAAGCCTCGGAACGGATTCCTTTCACTATCGAAGTACTTCCATTCGATCTGGAAACACCCGCAGATATCCACTGGATCAATTATCAGAACGATGAACGTTGGAATGCGATGTCGAATGAACAGGTTCGTCAGGATATTGAAGCAACTCGTGATTATGGTATCGACGGTATGATCCTTGAGGTGTATAAAGGGGGAATTTCACTGAAACTCGATGCAAAAGGAAAGGTGCAAAGTGAATCCAGACGCATAAGTTTATATCAGAAGTATCGCAAGGAGTTGGGTATGACTGGTCCGTTAGTCATTGCTCCAGAAAAATATTTGGAATGCTACGCCGGAGAACTGGTGGGGTTGAAGGTCAATGGTGGTGATCCCAACATGAGTGGTTTAATGAATAATTTGACGCTTCAGAAGGCTTATGTAGACAGCATTCGTGCCATCGATGATCTTGTTAAGGCTGCAGGCAGCGAGGGGTATGACGATTGGTATTATTGTGGTACCGATGAGCCATTTACCCGATTTATAGAGAAATCGAAATGGGAAAACCGTTTGGCTCGGCAGGCAGGTGCTAAAACCGCTTCAACCTGTTATCCCGAAAAAGAATTGAAACTCATTCTACCATATTTGGATGCAGATATTACGCCTACAGCCAGTACTGTTGAAGAAAATAATAATCGATTGAAATTGCTGAAGAACATGGATTGTGAATATTGGTTTCTTGGCGCAGGTACTTACGACGACCAGGAAGGTGGCCTTATGCCGAATCGTTATCAGGCCGGTTTCCTTTTTTATAAATCCGGAGCGACAGCCTCAGTCCATTGGACGTTTCAGCGGGTATTTGGAAATCCCTATGATGATTTTGATGGCGCAGGGGTTTCAGAGCCAAAAGAAACGTGTCTGACATATCCGCCAATCCAGCCTACATCGAAAACAACATTTGTCTCTACGTTGCAATGGGAAGGAATTCGTGAGGGAGTCGATGATTATAAATATGCATATACCCTGGTCCAATGGATTGAACGAGCCAAAAGAGAAGGGTTGAATCAGGCTGCAGGCAAGTCCCAAAAGGTTTTGAACGAAATCGTTAGTAATATACCCTGGCGAGATACTTTTGATTCCGGTAATTGCATTGCAAAACCGGGAACTTTTAACAACCAATCTGCGGAGCAAACTCGTTCTGCCTTTGCTGCGGAAATTTTGAAATTGAAAGATATCGTTTCCAATCATTAGATTTATAATTGAGCAAAAACTAAAAAGCTGTTTGCCTGTTCTCGAAGAAACAATTAAAAGATGCGTTGCAGGCAAATCGGGGATGTTTTAAGGCTTCTGGGGTGATGCTGCCAATGATGGATTTGGGGAAGTAACGGTGAAAACTGCTATCAAAAGCAATAGCGGAATAAAGACCATCTACCGCGTTATGCCGCATGGACAAAGTTTGATGTTTACAGTGTGATCGAACAACGGCGACCTGATTGCAATTTTCAGATGGTTT
>JBAYAV010000343.1:0-3530 GCA_041669565.1 Lentisphaeria bacterium | reverse complement strand
CCCATGTTATTGTGTTCTACAAAAACATGGGAAGAATTCAGGTAGCTTCTGATGCAAATAATTAGAAATTAGAGCCTTGAATGTAGAGGCGTATGGCTGTGGGGCTTCAAGCCATTCGTTCATACCTCATAAACTAAATGCGATTTTAAGCATCTAAAGTTTATACCCAAATTATAAAATTGAATTTGTTGTAATATTGAGCTTTTTTTTTTGTTAAAAAGTATGTTTTTTGCTATAGGATACTTGTAAATTATCTATAGTATTATTATATTCTGATTTGCTTTTTAAGTTCTTTGGTCCGGTGTTTTCTAAATTTTAGTTGCTTTGTAAAATAAAATATTACGTGTTTTATAACACGGGCAATGATTTCGAAAAACTGAAGTTGTCAATTTTAATATAAAAAAGGAATGTTTATGGGTACGCAGACAATGTTTATTTTGGGGATTATTTTTGTTTGTTCGGTTGTAACTTTATTGTATGTATGGGTTTTGTTTCGAAAAGTAAAGGCGATTGAGGTTAAAAACAAACGAATTGAAGAAATTGGGGGGTATATCGAAGAGGGGGCTCTTGCTTTCTTAAAAAGAGAATATAAGGTTATTATCCCGTTTTATATTGTTGTGAGTATTTTTCTTGCCTGTTTGGGGTTCTATCCTGGACTTGACGGCGCGCAGGGTGTTGGCTGGCAATCCGCGATCTGTTTCCTCTGCGGTGGTTTCTTCTCTGGATTAGCAGGCTTTATTGGGATGAAAGCAGCAATCAAGGCGAATAGCAGAACAACCTATAGTGCTGTTATCGGCGGAATGCCAAAAGCATTACGCACAGCTTTTTCTGGTGGTGCGGTCTTAGGCTTGGGAGTTGTTGGTTTCGGCTTGGCTGGATTAACGGCCCTGATCTTTATTTTTTGGGACGCTTTTAGTCTTACGGAAGCCGTTCAGGTGGTTGCCGGTTACAGCTTGGGCTGCTCAATGGTTGCGTTATTCGCGCGTGTCGGCGGTGGAATTTATACGAAAGCGGCAGATGTCGGAGCTGATTTAGTCGGTAAGGTCGAAGCTGGTATCCCAGAGGACGATCCCCGAAACCCCGCAACAATTGCCGATAATGTCGGCGATAATGTCGGCGATATTGCCGGTATGGGGAGTGATTTAACCGAATCTTATATCGGAGCAATTGTTTCAGCATTAGCAATCGGGCTGGAAACAGCTCTTGTCTCTGATCAAATAACAAATACTCTATTCGTTTTAATGATTTGCGCTTTGGGTACCGTCGCGTCCTTAATCAGTGTGATCCTTATCCGATCGAAAGAATGGCACCGGCCACAAAGAACGTTGAACTTTGCAACCTATATCGCGGTCGGGATTGTCTTGGTAGGAACGCTCCTGCTAAGTATCTTCTATCTGGAAAATTATAAAGCATTTTTTGCGGTACTGTCGGGTATTGTTGTCGGTATCTTAGTTGGCCATATCGCTGAAAGATACACTTCTAGTGAACATAAAGTTGTTCAATATATTGCTCAACAGTCCCAAACCGGTCATGCTACCAATATTATCGCGGGCTTAAGCACGGGGATGCAGTCTACGGCGTTAACAACTGTTGTGCTTGCATTAGGCGTGATTGTCTCTTATGTTGTCTTAGGTGATTTCGGAATTGGCCTGGCTGCTGTAGGAATGCTGTCAACGGTCGGTATTACGGTCTCTGTGGATGGCTATGGCCCAATCTCTGATAATGCCGGCGGAATTGCCGAAATGTCAAAACAGGCCCCAGAAGTCCGTCGGATTACGGATAAACTGGACTCGGTTGGAAATACGACTGCTGCAATCGGAAAAGGGTTCTGCATTGGTTCAGCAACCCTTACATCCTTGGCGCTGTTTGTGGCTTATGCGCATGCAACCGACTTGGCAGCTATCAATATTATCCATACACAAACGATGGTTGGCTTATTGATCGGAGCGATGCTCCCATTCTTATTTGCATCTTTGACGATTAAATCGGTTGGTAAGGCCGCAAACTTAATGGTGGAAGAAGTGCGTATTCAATTTAAGACGGACCCCGGTATCTTGAAAGGTACGAGTATTCCTAATTATACACGCTGTGTTGATATTTCGACAAAAGCGGCTTTGAAAGAAATGGTGTTGCCCGGAATCATAGCGATGACTTCGCCTGTAATTGCGGGGTTCTTGTTTGGTGCAGAAGGATTAGGCGGTGTCTTAATGGGAGGACTGGTAAGCGCTATTATGCTGGCGGTATTTATGGCGAATGCAGGCGGTGCTTGGGATAATGCTAAAAAGTATATTGAAGAAGGAAATTATGGCGGCAAAGGAAGCGAGGTCCATAAGGCTTCGGTTACAGGCGATACGGTTGGCGATCCACTGAAAGATACTGCGGGGCCGGCAATGGATATCTTAATTAAAATGATGTCCATTATTTCGTTGATTATTGCCCCTATTCTGGCGAATCCTAATTTTACGTCATTGTGGGATATACTGGTGAAATAATAGTAGCTTCTGCAAACTGCGAAAAGAAAAAGACTTTTTTGGCTATTGGGCTTTGCTTGGTAGAGAAAGAGGTCTTTTTTTTTATTTTTTGCCAGCATTTTTTTTGCGGAAATTGGACTGAATTCTTTTATGGTTTCGTTTCTAGGGTATATAATATAGAAAAGGGACGACAAAGTCTATAAAGAAAAGGATTTTAATCATGTTATTTGGAACATTTTCTCAGGATCGGTCTTATTTGGAACGTAAATTCCAGGAGCAAGTCTGCGATCCCACTACAGGAGAAGAGAACGATACGCTTAAACAGCATCTGATCGATCTGGCTGAAAAGCTGGAAGGACAGTCGCATGAAGTGATCAAAGCCCGGGCATTCGCTTATATTTGTGAACATGTCCAGATCAGCGTTAATCCGCAAGACTGGTTTGTCGCTTTCGGTTGCTGGAATCGCAATGATCGTCTGCTCAATTCGCTAATGGCAAAATGGAGTAGCGAAGTGTGGGAAAAGAACCTTAAAACGCGCCCATTGATGATGGAACAGAACGAGACTGGCGCATCGAATATGTGGCCCGATTTCGATCACTCCGTGCCAGACTGGGATGCGGTGTTTACACTCGGGTTTCCGGGACTTCGTGAACGTGCCCGAAAATTTCGCCGTGACCGCGAGTCGCGCGGAGAATTGACGGATGCCGCACGAGCTTATTTTGACGGTATCGAAATTACGTATACCGCGATCCTTGATATGTTGCAACGATTCCAGAAGTATGCGGTTGAGCATGCGTCCGGTAACAAACGGATGCTGGCAACGGCCAAATGTCTGGATACGTTGATTCACGGTGCCCCAACGAATACTTATGAAGTCCTTCAATTGGTTTTTCTTTTCTTTATATTCGGAGAACATATTGATCGGTTCCAGGTGCGTTCGTTGGGAAATCTGGATCGCACAGTCTACCCATATTACCGCCATGATTTGGACGAAAAGCGCTATACCGAAGAAAATATTCGCGAATTTTTTGCTTATTTTTTGATGCAGTGGTCTTCGAT
>JBAYAV010000342.1:0-3532 GCA_041669565.1 Lentisphaeria bacterium | reverse complement strand
TTTTTTTATAAGGGCAAGATTGTTGAATTTGGCGAAACGCAGCAGATATTTACGAATCCGCGTCATTCAAAAACGGAAGAATACATCACGGGGAGGTTTGGATAAAGATGAAAGAGCATTTTATAAAAGCGAAGGAAAATTTAATCAATTTATTGGCGCAGATGTCTTCGGAGGCAGAGAATTCTGTTTACGGGGCGATTCATGCGGTTGAGACTTGTTCGTTGGAGGAAGCCAAGGAGATTATAAATAAAGATTATGATATTGATGCGCTGGAAAATGAGATTGAAGAGGAGTGCTTAAAGACTTTGGCTTTATATCAGCCGGTCGCTTCTGATTTGCGGCAGATTATCATGGTTTTGAAAGTGAATAATGAAGTGGAGCGGGTTGGTGATTTGGCCGTGAATATTGCGGAGCGGGTTGAGGATATCTGTTTTTATCAGGATAAGGGAATTGACAGGTTTAATTTCCATGATATGGTAAAGAAAGCAAGCGAAATGTTGCGGAAATCATTGGATTCTTTAACCTATCTTGATGTTGTAATGGCAAGGAGTGTTTTAGAAAGTGATGATGCTGTGGATGATATTCACCGCAATAATTATCGGCGTGTCAGCAAAGCGATTCTAAAGCATGCTGACGGCGCGCAGTACTATATGGATTGTTTAACCATTTCGCGTTGTCTGGAACGAATTGCGGATATTGCCACCAATATTGCCGAGGATGTTATTTATATGCAAAGCGGCATTATCGTACGGCATCAGCATGAAGGAGAAAAGAATGGCGAATGAAAAAATATTGATTGTTGAGGATGAGTTGTCGATTCGTGAATTGTTAAAGATGACACTGGAGAGTGCGGGGTATCATTCTATACTTGAGGCTGAAGACGGTGAAAAAGCCATAACAATGGTAGCGCGGTACTTGCCGGATCTGATTCTGCTGGACTTAATGCTTCCTGGAATGGATGGTCTGACGGTGTGTCGTAAATTAAAAACGGGCGAAGAGACGAAGCGGATACCGATTATTATGCTGACGGCGAAATCGGAAGAGAGTGACATTGTTCTAGGTCTTGAGATGGGGGCTTGTGATTATATAACCAAGCCGTTTAGCACAAAAGTGCTGGTCGCTCGAATTCGGGCACAGTTTCGAAATCTTGTTGAGGAGAGCGATAGCACGGAATTGCGTTATGCCGGGTTGGTGATGAATGATGTATATCACAGCGTAAAGCGGAATGGTGAGAATATTGATTTAACGTTCAGTGAATTTGCGATTCTGCATTTATTAGTGGCGCATCCGGGGCATGTCTATACGCGGAACCAAATTATTTTCAAGATCAAGGGTGAAGAATACCCCGTAACTGAGCGTGCGATTGATGTGCAAATTGTTAATTTGCGCCGCAAACTAGGGAGCTGGGGATGCAATATTGAAACGATTCGCGGCATCGGTTATCGCCTAAGATGGGATGAGGGCTGACAGTGGCTTTTGTTTTTAGGGGACTCCGGCCGATCTTCAGCGTTAATGACACTATTTTTTTTGCGGGTAAGCTGTTGAATTTTGCGGGTATTCTGAAAGAATCGGTTCACAAAGAGGGGATGTGTTAAAGGATGAAAACCAGGGATAAAGTTTTATTTGGAATGCCGCTGCTGCTGTTTCTTTTTGTTGCGGTATTTGGGTTGTTTCTCTATTGGCAGGTTTCGGCTTTTGAGCATTCTTATATTGCCGAGGTAAAGGATCATATTACGCAGGAGACGGCGCTGATAAAAGCGGTTATTTTTCCAATGCTGGAAGATTCTAAGGTGGAGAATGCCGTTCGTTTTTGCACAGAATTCGATTCGGATAACATCCGTATTACATTAATCGAATCGAATGGCAAGGTGGCTGCGGATTCGTTTGAGAAGGCATCTCTTTTGGCGAACCACTTGAAACGAAAAGAAGTACAGTTCGCGTTGGAGGGCATTCCGGGGAGTTCAAGCCGCTATAGCGAAAGCCTGAATCGCTGGATGATGTATTATGCAATACCGCTGAAAACGTCATCGGGCTTTTATGTTTTACGGACTGCGGTTTCGACCGATCGTGTGCATCGGGTTATTGATTTTTTTCGGCTGAATATGCTTGGGGCATTGCTTTTTGGTGGTGGGTTGGTTTTTGTTCTGGTTTCGTATATTATGAAGCAGGTCCGGAAACCGATGATCCGTTTGTCCAACAATGTGGATCATATTGCCAATGGTGAATTAAGTACACAAATTGAAATTCCGAAGAGTGGTATTATTCGTGATTTGGCAGTGGGAATTTTAAGAATGACGGAATGTTTGAAGTTGCAGCTACATATGGTGACGGACGAACGTAATCAGCGAAAGTCGTTGTTTGATTCCATGAGTGAGGGTGTTTTATTATTGCGTTCGGATGGCAAGGTCTTGCAGTTTAATCCGATGGCAGCATCCATTTTCTGTTTCGGGGAGTCGGGGCGTTTTCATCTAAATCGGTGTCATATTCCGAAATTAGTAGAACTATCGCATGAAATTTTTGAGACGAAAAAGCCGTTTGAGCAAGAATTTGTGGTTTTCCAACAGCATGTAGAGCGTTCGTTGTATATTCGGGGGCGGTTGTTGATGAATCATGGCGAAGAACAACTTTTGCTCACTGTGGCTGATTTGACTTCATTGCGAAAATTGGAGTCTTTTCGGAGTGATTTTGTGGCAAATGTCTCGCATGAAATTAAGACGCCGCTGACTTGTATCATGGGTGCAGTGGAGGTCCTCGAAGCCCAGGGGACTGACATTACAGCGGAACACCGGGAAAAATTGCTGGAGATTCTAAAAAAACAGTCGATGCGACTCAACAGCCTGATTCAAGATATTCTGAGGTTGGCTGCGCTGGAGAATCAACAGGCTGCAATCCATAAGGAATTTATGCCGATTGCACTCGATTCGGTGCTGGCGAATGCCGCAAATCTCTGTATGGAAAAAGTGGCTGAGAAAAAGATGGCGTTGACAATTGTGAATAAGACCTCGCTGGAAATGGAGGGCGATTCTTTCCTGCTGGAGCAGGCACTTGTTAATCTAATTATAAATGCAGTAAAATACAGCGGGGGAAGCCATATTGAATTGTCGTTGACGCAGCAGATGAATGATGCGGTTATTACGGTAAAAGATGATGGTATTGGAATTGATGACAAGGATCAGTTGCGGCTGTTTGAGCGGTTTTATCGTGTGGATAAATCCCGAAGTCGTGAGGGCGGTGGCACCGGTTTAGGGCTGGCGATTGTGAAACATACGATTCAGCTTCATGGCGGAAGTATCCGAGTGGAGAGCGCCCCGGGTGGCGGGTGTTTGTTTCGAATACGATTGCCGTTGGAGGCGCAGCAGTAGGCGCTCCTTTAGTTTAGCTTTTCTGCATATTTTAACTGCGCCTACGGCGCAAATTCATACGAGGCACTGCCTTTTGGGGATTATCCCACCCCAGGCTAAAGATAATGTGTCAATTTCAAGTCGTTTTCAAAGAAATCTCTTGTTTTTTTTGTTGAAAGTTCGGATCATAG
>JBAYAV010000341.1:0-3549 GCA_041669565.1 Lentisphaeria bacterium | reverse complement strand
AGTTTTTGTGCACTGCAAGCGGGTGCGATGCCTGTTTTTGCGGATGTAACAACAGATCACACGATGGATCCAGAGACCATAGAGCCTTTGATTAATGAACGCACGAAAGCAATTGTTGTTGTTCATTTGTATGGCGTTGTTGCAGATTTAGATCCGATTATGGCGATTGCGAAGAAGCATAATTTGAAAGTTATTGAAGATTGTGCTCAGTGTTTCGGCGGTGTTTACAAGGGCAAGAAGGTTGGTACGATTGGTGATGTCGGTTGTTTTAGTTTTTGTCAAAGTAAGCATTTCACCACTGGTGGTGAAGGTGGTATGATTTGTACGGATGATGATAATTTGGCTTGGGAAATTCGTTCTGTGCGGGATCATGGTTATGATGTGCAGGCGAAATTGAATTTGTTGGAAATGGAAGGCAAGCAATTATATATTCACAAACGTGTTGGTTATAATTTTCGTATGACAGAAATGCAGTCTGTTATTGGTTTATGTGAATTGAAGCGTTTTGACAGCTGGAATTTGAAGAATCGTCAGCGCAATGGTAAGATGCTGATTGCCGGTTTGAAAGATCATCCGTTGGTTTTGTATCCGCCTGTTGATACTGAAGAACGTCAAAATGCGTTTTGGTGGTGCCCGATTGTGATTGATATAACCAAGTTGAAAGACGGGGTTGATACGGCACAATTCATTGCTGCAATGGCTGCCGAGGGTGTTCCTGTTTATAGTGTGTTATGGCCGGAAATGTATAAAGAGCGTGCTTTTGTTGAACAAAATGGTTTTGGTTCTGCAAAATATCCGTTCAAAGATCCTCATTCACGTGCGATTGATTACTCGAAAGTGAATTGCAAACAGGCCAAGTGGATGACGAATCGTACTTTGAGTCTTTTTACGCATCCTGTTTATACGGAAGAACACATTCAGGCATATATTGATGCGTTCAAGAAAGTCGCCGACGAATATATGAAATAATATTGCCGGAAAAGACAAGGCTGCAAGAAGCAGTTGTTTTAAATTGTAGGGACGGCAGTTTTACTGTCGCCCCTATTTGTTTATAAAAGAAGGAATAGAGCGATGGAAAAAATTAAATATGGCATGGTTGGTTTTGGTGGCATTGCTGAAAATCGTGTTGCCAAAGAAGGCTTTGCTTGTGACAAGAGCCGTTTTCAGCCTTTAGATCATGCGGAGTTAGTAGCGGTTTGTGATATGAATCCTGCGCGTCAGCCTGCGGCAGAGGCATTAGGATTAAAGTGGTATTCTTCGCTGGATGAAATGCTGAAGGATGAAGAAATTAAGGCTGTGTATATTGCCACGAATAATTTATCTCACATCCCGCTGGCGCTTCAGATATTGGCGAAAGGTAAGCATGTGATCAGCGAAAAGCCGATTGCGACGAGTTCTGTGGATGCGCAGAAGGCGATTGATTTGTCGAAGAAAATGAATTTATCTTATACAGTGGATCATATGATGGTCTACAATGCCTGGAATCAGGAAGCGGCAAAATTGGTACAGGGTGGTCGTCTTGGCGTTGTGAATGATTCGTGTTTTCATATGGAATTTGCTTACGGCTACGATCCAGCGGAAGCGGCAACCTGGCGTTGTTCTCGTGTAGAGGAAATGGGTGGACCGATTGGGGATGTTGCCAGTCATTGTTTTTATTTAGCAGAATTTGTTTTTGGGAAGAAGATTGTAAAATTAGCTGCTGTTTACTATCCGAAGATTATGGATATTAAGGCGGAGGATGGTGCTTATATCAAATTTTTCTTTGAAGATGGCATGCAGGGAAGTGTGAAATGCGCTTTTAGTGAAAAGCGTGGTGGTCTTGGTGGGACGTTGAGCAATCTTGGTTTTGAAGTTTATGGTGACAAAGCGGCCTTGCGTTCTTATGGAACGGTGTTTCAGTTATCGGGGCATTCGGATGAGCCGATAAAAATGCGGCTGGATCTGGATGCTTTTCAGGGCGATGTTGAAAAAATTTCTCCAAAGACGTATAAGAATATTTATCAGAGTTTGATTGACAATCATGCGCACTCGATTCTTACGAATAAATATTTGCATGGCGAAGATGGGAAGCATAATCTTGTGCTTTGTGAAGCGGCGCACGCGTCCGCATCCCAGCAAGGAAAGATTATTGATATTGCCGATTAATTCATAGTTGTTATAAAAAACCGTCTGTTCTGACTTTATTTTTTGCGGGGCATGCGGTTTTTTTTGTATAAAATCAATTATAAATTTGACAATGAGTAATAAGAGATAATATTTCATTGAAAATTTCAAGAGGGGTGCTGCAATCAAAATAATAATGGTTGTGTTTTTTTTGATTGTAATTTTAGGATTACGCAGTACCTTAATAAAATAAAAGCCCAAAAGAAAAAATATTATGCAGGAATTTCCTTTTATAACAGTTGAAAAACAAACACATCCGGGATTGTCTCCGGTTTCCCCAGTTGTCTTTACTCATGAGTATTCGGAAGAGCATTGGCATAATTTTAAAGCAGATTCTCATTATGCTTTGCAGATATCGATGGTTTTGCGTGGGGAAGCGGAAGTTGTTATGACGGATTATCGGCATTACTATCATGCTGGTGAAATGTGGTGGACGATGTGCTGGGAACCTCATGCTTATCGCATGGCTTCGAGGCGGACCTTTGTGTTGGCTGTGAATGTTGATATGGAATTTCTTGGGGGCGGTTTGACGTTTGATCATAGCTATTGGTTGCTGCCCTTTATTATCAATCCGAAGTTCCGTTTTAATCCAAGTACGGATGAAGAACGAAAATATTTTTTGAATGTTGGGAAAGAGCTTTATCATTTAAATGCGCAGCGGCCGCGTAATTGGCGGACAGCTGCATGGCTTAAAACTCATTATTTTATTTTAAAAGCTGTTAATACGCTGGAAAAACGCTATCCTGAAATGGTGTCGCAAAATGGTTCTGGGTATTCTTTTTCGCGTATTCAGACTGTATTGCGCTACATATGGCAGAAAAAGATGCCGCCATCGCTGGCGGATGCCTCGAAGTTATGCGCGTTGGGAACAAGTCGGTTCTCGGAGTTGTTCCGTCGAAATATGGGAGTAAGTTATGGGAAGTTTGCATTGCATGTGCGCATGGCGAATGCTTCCCGTGATTTATTGTCTGGTAATTTGACGCTGGATGAAATTTCTTCGCGTTGGGGATTTTATGATGCCGCCCATTTTTGTCATACGTTTCGTAAATTTTATAAGGTTTCGCCGGGAGAATTCAAAGCGCGGTAATTTTGAGAGAGGCAAGTCTAATGCTTGTTTTTCACAGTCGTCCCACACCTATGCGTTATTTTGAAGATTTTCTCGTAGCGGCTGCGGCTACAGTTATGCCGTAGCCGAGTGATGAGTTATGAATGATGAATGATGAGTTGAAGACAAAGAAAGAAAAAAAAGAAAGAACCACATTATTTCAAACATCGGTTGTCTTGGCGACGTACGTATATAAAAATCAGCGGTCGTGCAAGAACGGGCGGAAAATATTCGGCCCCTACGGCGGGTAAAACGGTTGGTGATATGGTGGGGCATCCCTT
>JBAYAV010000340.1:0-3568 GCA_041669565.1 Lentisphaeria bacterium | reverse complement strand
ACGATGCTTTTCCCGAAAGCACCTCTGCCGGCACGTCCTTCTCTTTTTCCGCCCACATATGCTTCATCGACCTCAACATCACCTGAAAGCAGTTCTCTGCCAGGTCGCTCCATAGCCTTGCGCAACTTATGGAGGCAAAGCCATGCAGTCGGATATGAAAAGCCCAGCGACCGATGGAGGCTCAAGGCGCTGTATCCATTCTTCTGAAGGCATATATGCCACATGGCCCGAAACCAGATCAGCAGCGGCGTATGTGTATCCTGGAAAACTGTTCCAGACAACGCAGAATGCACATGATGGCATTTGCGGCACTTGACTTTACCTTTGTCAAGCATCCAGAAAAGGTTATGCGTTTGGCAAGTTGGGCAGACATAGCCCTCCGGCCAGCGTATCCTGAACAAGTATTCCAGGCAGGATGCGTCATCTTTGAAACTCTCGTCGAACATCTTCGTATTTTTGGGATATGTGTCCATGCACATACACTATATGTGAAATCGGTTACGTCAAGTTTATACCCCCAAAATATTATTTACAAAATCAATAGAATGTATAACGGGTCCCTGAGAAGAATAAAAAGAACCCTGGATTAAAGCATCCATCACAGCCTCGGACGTTTTTTCACGGGCGCATATCATTGTCCAGCCACGGAAAAAATCCCGCGTTCTATGTGTATCATCAACCGCGATTGCCGGTAAGTGATAGCCCTGCTGCAAGAGCTCATCCCATATCTGCATATTATAGGCCTTCCCTATATAACGTGTGGATGTATTGTAAACCTCAACGGCGATAAGATCCTTGATTTTCAACACATCAGCGGAAGTCAGCCCACACCAGTAAGGATGCGCCAAAATGCATTTTCCGCCCGCTTTCAGAACACGTTCTATCGCTTCCTGATAAGGCAAGTCGCTCGGATTTTCAAAATCTTCTGGGATATTTAAGGCAAGGAGGTGTAATTGTATACCTCGTGGGCCAATTGGATGAAATTCCATACCGCTCATCAAGAGAAAATCTCCACAGTCCATTTCGTGAACACGATTCGTTTTGCGATGGTCTGTTGCGGCTAAAATGTCATATCCTTTTTTTCGGTAAATATCCACCACTTCAGCCAATGGATACATTCCGTCTGAGGTGGTACTGTGCGTATGCAAATTAGCCTTATAAGAAGAAAGCTCTTTGCCGAAAAAATTAATTTTTGCTGTCACTATTTTGCCTCTTTTAATAAATAAACCGCTAATAATACTGCTGTTTCATTGCTGTGATTTTCGGGAACATGGGCAAGATTACCGCTAAAGAATAAAACATCTCCTTCGCTTAAATCAATCTTTTCATCTTCCAGAAAATACGTTATATTGCCTTTTAAAATATAGATAAATTGATCCCCATCCGTTTTTACTTTTTCACGAACAGCTCCCGAGTCAATCGTTAACACCATAACTTGTAAGTTGTTACCGGAAATATCGCGATCTAGAAGTTCCTCATAATGAAATCCCTCATTATTTTCTCGTTCGACCATAATCCGTTCATTTTTTCGAATCAAGAGCCATGCCGGCATGGCAAAATCACCTATTCCAAAAAGCAAATCTGCTGGGGGCACCTTTAGGGCCTTTGCTATTTTTAATAAAACCGGCAGAGAAGGAATGGTTCTGAAATTTTCGATGCGCGACAGCAACCCAGCGGTCAAATCGGTCATTTCAGAAAGAGTTGTGAGAGTTAGATTTTGCTCTTTGCGCAACTTTTTAATCGTCAGCCCCAGTTTTATTAGATTTTGTCTCATATTATTCTTTGCATATTTATAAATTTTATTTTGAGAAATTACTTATTTTGATTACAATGTAACGCTAATACATAAAAAAGTCAAATAATATTTTTACAAATACTCAAAAAATATAACAATAGCAAAGAATCATACGCAAAAACGCAGCTATCTCCGTTACTACATCCGCGTGTCAACATCCTCCCGATTTGGGTATAGGGTAACCTGCCGCCCTTGAGCAACACTTCATTATTCTCAAAGTTTGGCGGCATTTTATTTTTAGGGTATAATGTTCCAAACCGGCATGGAAACAAATTTAGTGCTCTATGTCAAGCAGAGTTGAAAGCGATTGTCAATCACATCGAGACGCTATGCCATCATCTCCCATAACTCGCCAACAAGGTCATAGGTGATGCGCCATAGCTTCCCCAGATCGTGTGTTGCCGCCAAATACTGGTTGAAATTCTTTATTCAATGCGGAACGACTCCGAGGACGTTTGCGACGCAGGCGATTTCTAAAGCTCTTGCCTTTGGTTTGCGGCCCAAGTGCGACCGGGAAACATCCTCACAAGATCCTCACCCAGTTTCCTGAGGCGCGCTCGATACTGCCCTGGATTCTTTTTTCGGACTTCAGCTCCATTGCGGTTTTCCCTGTCTGTTTTGTGTTTCATTTTCGATAACCAGCTACGTTTTTATACATAGCCAAGAAAAGGACAAAAAAAAACTCAAAAGAAGAATGTTGACTTCTCATGAGGGCGACGAGGCAAAATCATGACAATTTTCTAGAGAAATTTTGTCAAGTCGTTGAAGAAAAATTATGATTCTTTGTTGTTGGCTTAATAAAGAAAAAAAACTCTTGCAAAATAAAACACACCATACATGGTTTGTAAAATTAAATGCAAAAGAAGAGTGCGTTTAATTTTTTTATTTGCATGTTTTCAAGCACGAAATTTATTTCATTGGAATAATTATCTTCTGAATTATATACTCTGAACGCGCAAGCAATTTTTTACTTACAATGCGTGTATCTCTCCGTTTTCGTTCGATCAAAGTTTGATCGGATTACTCCAGGCATAATTCCCTTTTTTGTCTTTAAGTTGACAGCGAATGTAGGTAAACCCCGCATTCGCTGGAATTTCGGTTTCAAAAAAAGTCATTTCGTTCGTTCTATTTACTTCTTCGGGAGTCGTCGCGGCAAACCCAGGCACTGTTCCACAGCATCCCAAAGATCCATTCGCCATGACTATAACCTCCACGCAAGGAGAACATTTAATCGAAAAAACATTATTTACAAAATCAATAGAATGTATAACGGGTCCCTGAGAAGAATAAAAAGAGCCCTGGATTAAAGCGTCCATCACAGCCTCGGGCGTTTTTTCACGGGCGCATACCATTGTCCAGCCACGGAAAAGATCCCGTGTTATGTGCGTATCATCAACCGCGATTGCCGGCAAGTGATAACCCTGCTGTAAGAGCTCATCCCATATCTGCATATTATAGGCCTTTCCTTTGCAACGTGTGCCTGTATTATAAACCTCAATGGCGATAAGATCCTTGATTTTCAATACATCAGCGGAAGTCAGCCCACACCAGTAAGGATGCGCCAAAATGCATTTGCCGCCCGCTGTTAGAACACGTTCTATTGCTTCCTGATAAGGCAAGTCACTCGGATTTTCAAAATCTTCTGGGATATTTAAGGCAAGGATGTGTAATTGTATACCTCGTGGGCCAATTGGATGAAATTCCATGCCGCTCATCAAGAGAAAATCTCCGCAGTCAATTTCGTGAACACGATTCGTTTTGCGATGGTCTGTT
>JBAYAV010000339.1:0-3569 GCA_041669565.1 Lentisphaeria bacterium | reverse complement strand
TAACAGAAAGAAATGTATCGAGGCTAAACGAGGAAGCTAAAAAAGGCGAAATCTTTAGGATCTAAATTATTCGAAATAAAAAGATAGAATAATTTATCAATTATTTTAGTTGTTTTAGTTGCAAAGATAGGTTTTTAATATAAATTATGTAAAAGATATAAAAAGTGTAATTAGCGATATAGGGAATCCTTATCATTATCATTAGTTGATGGGGATTTTTGTCTTTAAATAATTGTAGTTTTTTTAATATAAAAATAAATTTGTAAAGAATTGCGTGAATGATTATTGTTTATTTATTTGACAATAAAGCTTTTGCAGCTTTAATGAATGTAAAAAGGGCCTTGTGCTTCAGTAAAACTCGGGCGGAGTTTTGAAGGATATTTGTCTTTCTTTTTGAATAACAGACCTTGCGTGGCGAAAAATATATTATTGAAATCCAACGTGTGTATAGAAAATGAGCCATTCCGCAAGTATATCTGTGAGAAAAGTCCGAAGAATATTTGGTTTATAAAAGGTTTTGAGTTGTTTAATATTCCAATCTAGATGTTTGAAATTGGAGTCTGTCTAAGGTAAAGGAGAATACCAAAACATGCGAGAGACAATTGAAAAGACGAAAGCAATGGTACAACATTTATCTGCGGTAAATGAAATACTGGAGAAAAATAATGGTGATTCGTCACGGCTGATCCCCATATTGCAACAGGTCCAGGAAGTTTATGGCTATTTACCGAAGGATGTAATTCGTTATGTTGCTACTTCGCTAAAAGTGCCCGCGGCTTATGTTTATGGCGTTGCCACATTTTATGCGCATTTTACGCTGACACCGAAAGGAAAGCATATTATCCGCTTGTGTGATGGTACGGCGTGTCATGTAAAGAAGGGCGGACTGATCTTGGATGCGGTTTGCAAAAAGCTTGGTCTTACGGATGAAAAGCGTACTTCGGATGATCTGGTGTTTACGGTAGAGATTGTCAGTTGTTTAGGTGCTTGCAGTTTAGCTCCGGTGGTAGTTGTGGACGGCAAGGTCCATGGACAAGCTACTCCAGATGGTATTTGCAAATTGATTGATGAAATTATCGCGGAAGAAAAAGCTGCTTAATTAAGAGGAAATAGTATAAATGAATACCGATGTTAAAATACCGGATTTGGAAAAAATAGCTGCTCATTTTAAGGCTACTACGGAAAAATTAAAACGTCGTATCATTCTTTGTGGTGGTACTGGTTGTATTGCGAATGGCTCGATGAAAGTCCGCGATGCGTTGATTAAAGAGTTAAAGCGCGTTGGTGTTAAAGTTGTTGTTAAAGTCAACGACGGTGAGTTGGAAGAATCCCCTTGTAAAAGCGTTACATATATTAGTAAAAGCGGCTGCCAGGGATTTTGCCAAATGGGTCCTCTGATGCGTATTGAGCCAGAGGGCATTTTTTATTGCAAAGTAACCGTGGAAGATGTACCGGAAATTGTTGAAAAAACATTGAAAAATGGTGAAATTATTGACCGTTTGCGTTATGTTGACCCGCGGTCTAAAAAAGCTTGTACGACGGAATCCGAAATTCCTTTCTATGCAAAACAGAATCGTGTGGTTTTAAGTAACTACAAGATTGAACCAGATAATATTGAAGAGTATATCTTTAAGGATGGTTACAAGGGCGCTCGCAAAGCAATTAAAGAAATGAAACCGATGGAAATTTGCGATCTGGTCTTGGCTGCTGGTCTGCGTGGTCGTGGCGGTGCAGGATTTCCAACTGGACTAAAATGGAAATTCACAATTGGGTCCTCTGGTAAAAAATATGTTATTTGCAATGGCGATGAGGGAGACCCGGGGGCGTTCATGGATCGTTCTGTGATGGAAGGTAATCCGCATGCCGTTATCGAAGGTATGATGATTGCTGGTCGCGCTATAAAAGCGGATGAAGGCGTTGTTTATGTTCGTGCAGAATATCCTCTGGCTGTGGAGCGTGTCGGCAATGCGATTGCGGATGCCGAAAAACACGGCCTCCTTGGTAAAAACCTCTTCGGTACCGATTTTAATTTTACGGTGCGTATTATGGAAGGTGCTGGCGCATTTGTGTGTGGCGAAGAAACTGCTTTGATTGCCTCAATTGAGGGAAAACGCGGAATGCCTTCGCCGAAGCCACCATTCCCAGCAGTCCATGGTCTGTATGGTAAACCGACTGTTATCAACAATGTTGAAACACTGGCTTCTGTTCCTAAAATTCTTCGTGATGGTGCCGAAAGCTATAATTGCGTTGGAACAAAAAAATCTCCTGGAACGAAGACTTTCGCTTTAACAGGCCATGTTGCAAATACTGGATTGATCGAAGTACCGTTTGGTACTACGCTCCGAGAAATTGTTTATAATATCGGCGGTGGTGTCATTGATAACCAGGGTAATATTACGAACGATGATTTTAAGGCTGTTCAGATTGGCGGTCCGTCTGGCGGTTGCCTGACACTGGATATGCTCGATATGCCTCTGGATTATGATTCCCTGAGTTCGGTTGGCGCAATTGTTGGTTCCGGTGGTCTGGTTGTGATGAATAAACAGACTTGTATGGTTCGTATTGCGCGTTTCTTTATGCAGTTTACGCAAAATGAATCCTGTGGTAAATGCGTTCCCTGCCGTGAAGGAACAAAGCAAATGCTGTCTTTGCTTGATGATATTATTGATGGCCGCGGTACGGCAGAAACACTGTCTTTGTTGGAAGAGACTGCAAAAGCTGTTCAGCTTGGCGCTCTTTGCGGCTTAGGTAAAACAGCCCCGAATCCCGTGCTGTCTACATTACGTTATTTCCGAGACGAATATGAAGCTCATGTTTTTCGTCATGTTTGCCCGGCTGGAGAATGCCCGGCATTCCGTAAACCTGAAATTGATCCCGATAAGTGCAAGGGCTGCGGCATGTGCGCGCGCGTCTGTCCTGTCGGTGCTATTACGGGTAAAATCAGAGAGGCACATGTCATTGATTCTGAAAAATGCATAAAGTGCGGAGCTTGCAAAAAGGCATGTAAATTTGGTGCCATTACTGGAATTTAATTGAGAAACACAGGAGTTTATTATAATGTCAGATACAAAAAAAATAACTGTTAATGGAAGAGAGGTTGCTTTCACCGATGAACCCAATCTTTTGGAAGTTATTCGCAAAGCGGGAATCGACATTCCTACTTTTTGCTATCATTCTGAGCTTAGTGTTTACGGCGCCTGCCGTTTATGCCTTGTTGAAGTGAATGGCCGCATTATGGCTTCTTGCTCAACTGCTCCGCAGGACGGAATGGCGATCCAAACCGATACAGAACAAATTCATAAAATGCGCAAAATTAATGTGGAATTGCTTCTTGCGAACCATAAGGTGGATTGCCCAACTTGTGCACGAGGCGAAAACTGCGCTTTGCAGACTCTCGCACGCCGCCTTGGTGTAACCGAAGTTCGCTATAAAAAACTTACCGAAGATCAGTTTGTCGAAATCGATAATTCTTCACCAGCGCTGACGCGGGATCCGAATAAATGCGTGCTTTGTGGTGACTGTGTGCGCGTTTGTAGAGAAATCCAGGGTATTGGTGCAATTGATTTTAT
>JBAYAV010000338.1:0-3569 GCA_041669565.1 Lentisphaeria bacterium | reverse complement strand
ACAAGCGAGTGTTACGTGAGTGAAAAAAGGAGACATCATCGTGCTTACGAAAGATCTGATACGATGTCGAATCCGCAATCATAACCAGATTATGCCTTGTTTTATTGATTGTGATAAGGCTGACTATTTAGAGTTTGCGGCAAAGCTTATAGAGGTGTATCGGCAGGGCATTCACTCCACACGTGGAGAAATTGAGGCATTGCTGATGCCGATTCTTCGCCATTTTCCGAAGTTACAACTGGCAAAATCGTTCAAAAAGTTACTGGAAGATCGTGCGGTATTTAGCACATCCATGAAGTTGGATTATATTAAATTCAGAAAAGAAATTTTATTGTTATCGGCTTCGTTATATCGGCAAAAAAAATGGGATAATCCGGCTTCGCTTTTCGAAAAAATGAAGGACGAGCTCGGCGGTGAGCAGCCGTTGTTGAAACAGGGACGGCTTTATGCGGATTTACCCGATAGCGATGTCTTGCAGCGAATGAAGGATTTGACGGCAACTCAGCTTTTACAGCGCTATAATTTAGCGCAGGTGCAGGGGCTCCTTTTTTTTGCCGATCAGTTGGATGTTGTTGTTTCTTCAACCGATCCGCAAAAGCTTCGGCGTCTTTTTAAATACCTGCGTTTTTTTCGTCTTTTGGCTAAGATTTCATGTGAGCGAGTCCGTGGTGATATAACGGGCGGAAAGCTGCATTTGGAGATCGCGGGGCCCGCCAGTGTTTTGGGGGAGAGTCGCCGTTATGGTTTGCAGTTAGCGAGTTTTTTTCCGGCGATCTGCAGTTTAGAGTCTTGGAAAATGGAAGCAGGCGTCACGTGGAAGAATCGCCGTTATCAGTTGGTTTTGGATCCGTCAAGTTTGCTTGTTTGTCCGTATCATAATTTTAGTGCTTACGTGCCGGATGAGATCAAGTTATTTCATCGGCATTTTAAGGAAACTGTCGATCATTGGCAGATTACGGGTGAGACACCTTTTTTGCATGGCGAGGGCCGTAATGTGTTGTTTCCGGATTTAAGTTTTGTCAATTCAGAGGGGGCGTTGTTCCATTTAGAATTGTTCCATCGCTGGCACCATGGAAAAATTTTGGAACAGTTGAAGTGGTTAGAAAAACATCCAAAATTGCCGCTGATTCTCGGAATTGATCGTTTTTTATTAAAGCAGGATTCTGAACTTGAGGATTATGTAAATCACAGTTTGTGGTTTGCCGATTATGGATTTTTGTTTCATGATTATCCAACAGTAAACAAAACACTGCAATGCCTCGAAAAAAAATCGAAGAATTGGACAAAAAAGTAATCTTACGCGTGGTTTCATGAATGGAGAACGGGTTGTCTATAATACGGAATTATAAGAGTTTTTTATAATCATGAAGTAGAAGGATAGAGTTAAAGGGCTGAATGAGCTTTTTATTTAACAGAAGGAATTGTAATATGTTTGAAAAAATGCCGGACAAAAGTGAAATCCTGAAAAAAGCTACGGGGGTTTTTGATATTGAAATTCAGGGGTTGCAAACGTTGCGCGACGAACTCGGTGATGAATTTGTTACATTTATTCGTCAATGCCTTGCGATTTTTAAAAATAATGGAAAGCTTGTGCTTAGCGGTATTGGCAAAAGTGGCCATATCAGCAAAAAGATTGCGGCTACGCTGGCATCAACGGGCTCGCGATCGGTTTTTATGCATCCGGTAGAGGCTATGCATGGCGATCTCGGTATTGTGGCGCCACAGGATATGCTCGTTGCTGTGAGCTATAGCGGGGAAACCGATGAGTTGCTAGCTGTTCTCCCTGCAGTAAAACGACTCGGGGTGCCTATTTTTGCTATTACCGCAGCAAGCAGTTCTCGATTGGGAAAATTTGCTGATTTTACCCTACCAATGCCGGTCCCTAGAGAAGCTTGCCCGTTTAATCTTGCGCCGACTACAACAACAACCGCACTGGCAGCTCTGGGCGATGCAATAGCGATCACTCTTATGTATTGTCATAAATTTAAGATTAATGACTATGCGAAATATCATCCATCGGGTGCGATTGGCCGAAGTATTACGTTGACTGTCAAAGATTTTATGCGTACGGGCGAACAAGCCGCGACTGTAAATCCTGGCATGACGGTGCGTGAAGCGCTATTGGCAATGACAGCAGCACGCACAGGGGCGGTTGCTGTAGTAGAACAGGATGGCACTTTAATTGGTATTTTTACGGATGGTGATTTTCGGCGTTGTATTATGAAGGATCCGAATGCGTTGTCGTTTTTAATAGAAGATGCGATGACAGAAAACCCTGTTACAATTAATGAAAACAAGCTCGCTGTTGATATTATGAAGATTCTTGAGCATCGGAAAATTGATGATGTAATAGCGGTTGATGATGATGGGCATTTTGCTGGTCTGGTTGATATTCAGGATTTACCTAAATTTAAAGTGATGTAGTATGATGGAAATGAAGAAGAATACTGCCGATTTGCAAAAAGAAATTTGGGTTTATAATCGGCAGCAAAAAAAGATGGAGCAGGAAAAGGTTCTCGGGGACTCCTTGTTGCGGTGGGCATATGAGTCCAAATTGGGGGCGTTCTTCCGTATGCCCCTATTTGGAACGGCGTTTTTTTCCAGGATTCTGGGCTGCTATGCGAATAGCTGTATTTCTAAAAAACGTATTAAAAAAGTGATCCGAGAACTTGAAATTGAGATGTCGGATGTCGTAAAATCTGTGGATCAATTTAGGTGCTTTAATGATTTTTTTACGAGAAAACTAAAGCCGGAAAGCCGGCCTTATAGTACGCAGAAGGATGTGTTGATTTCCCCCGCTGAATGCCGTATTCTTGTCTATCCGGCATTGTCCGAAGATCGATGCATTCCAGTAAAAGGAATGTCGTTTACACTTGGTGAATTGCTCGGCGAGCAGGGCAAAAAATATGTGGATCGTTTTAAAAATGGCTCCTTGGCAATCTTTCGACTTTGTCCTATCGATTATCATCGGTATCATTTTCCGGATTCCGGATCTTTTTTGGAGGAGTGGAAAATAAAAGGGAAATATCATTCTGTAAATCCGATTGCCCTCGCACAAAAAATAAAGGTCTTTACGGAAAATGTTCGCCAGGTATCCATGCTTGAATTGCAGAATTTCGGCTTGTGCGCCTATGTTTCTGTGGGTGCTTTTGGGGTCGGCAGTATTATCTCGACACAGTCGACGGGAGATTTTCAGCGAAAAGATGAAAAGGGCATGTTTGCTTTTGGGGGATCTACATTAGTATTGATTTTTGAGCCCGGAAAGTTGACGTTCTCAAAAGATATCTTGGAAAAGAGTGCGCAGCAGACGGAATGCCTCGTGAAAATCGGAGAGACAATCGCGTCGCGATAAAAATTTGTAAAGATCGTAAGATCGTTTATGATATTAAAATAAATTTTATTAGAAATCTTCTTTTTGAAATCTTTGAAAAAGTTTTTCTGCGATCGTAGTATGGGGTAGATTTATGGGAGTGGTTTGAATCATAGCGGTACTTGCTTCTGTAATAGAAGAATAAATATGTAACGCAGTCATTCCAATGACAGCGCTTCCTAATAATGAGGCTTCAGTT
>JBAYAV010000337.1:0-3576 GCA_041669565.1 Lentisphaeria bacterium | reverse complement strand
TTAGAAATCGTAGGGGCGACCCTTGTGGTCGCCCAAAATAATAATGATGTGGTTACCCAATAAAATGTGACACGACCGAAAAAGGGCAACCACAAGGGTTGCCCCTACAATAATTCAAACATCACGTTGTTTTGATAATTTTCTCGTAGCGGTGTACGGCGTACGTCTGTTCCCAAATTTGTGTGCTTCTTTTATGAAATATTTTTTCAATCTCTTTTTAATTCTGACATTTTTTTTATTTTTCTTGTATTTTTTGCGTCGTTATTTTGCCCAGCGGCGATTTTTAAAACGCTGGAATCTTTTTATTCATTCGCGTATAAAAGTACTTTTATGGGTCAGCCTTTTTTGTTTGTTTTTATCTTTTTTTGGATTCTATCTTTTTGGTCATCATGGCCTCAACGATTCCAGCCAGGTCTTTCGTCAGCGCCCCGTTTTCTTTGTGCTGGACTGCTCCAAAAGCATGCTTGTCAAACAGCAGTTTAAATACGCAAAAGAGTTATCGGGTCAAATTCTACGAACCTACCCGTCGTCCTCTTCCGCTCTTATTGGATACGGCAGCAATGCCTTTCTTTTTGTACCGCCGACGCAAAGTCTGACATCTTCCGAGAGTGCATTTGCTGAAATTTCTCCCGATTCCGAATGGATTGAACCCGGCAGTGATCCGTCTCAGGCATTCTTTTTAATAGAAAAATTAATCCAGTCCAATCCAGGAACTCCGGTTCCGCTCGTGTTGCTTTTTACCGATGGCGTAAATACTGCCAATGCTTATTCTTCCGCCTGGCGGGCACGCAACTTTCCGGTGATCGTTTTTCTGACGGGCAAATGGGACACGCCTCAAGCCATCCTGCAAAAAGATGGCACGCCGCTCTTGGATCCTGAAACAAATCAGCCCGTCAAGACAGCCCCCACCGAAAAAATCATTCGTCCATTATTAAAGCAATCCAGAGTTCCCTGGAAAATCCTTAAGGCTCCTGATTTTGAAGAATCCCAGCGAGAGATCAGCCATTATCTTATATGGCCTGACCGGCATTCCGACGCGCCCTATTTGGTTCTTTTATTCGCCGCAATTTTTCTGCTTATTCTTGTTTTCTTTCTGCCGAGGCTTTTTCGAATCACCCCCGCCCATTTTCTCTTCCTTTTACTCACTGCCACTTTGCTGCAGGCAAATGAAACACACGATTACGCCTATTGGCGAAATGAAATGCGCAAAAATCCCGGCGATGAAAAAATCGCCCAGAACCTAGAGAACTCGTGGATCCAAAAATGCACCCCGCTTCCACAAAAAAAGGCCGCTCCCCAAAAGGAAACGACCACCACACAAAAAACAACCGCAAAAACAACAACAGATACCACAAATTCAGCCCACAAAAACAACCCTATAAAAACAACTCCAAAAGAACAACCATCTTCTGTCTTAAAAACAAAAGAATCATCCTCCCAAAATCAGTGGACTGATCTACTAAAAGAACAACCAAAAGTTTATAAAAAACAACGGAATATAACAAAACCGTGGTAATACGCAAAGGCACGCACGCCGCGTGCGTATGGATAGCCATCACAGATATATTTCATCAAAAAGCGCGTACGCCCTATTTTTTTTATGCGAACAGCTTCTTGGTTGGTGACACGGGATCATAAGTATAACTGCATCCCAAATGCCGCATTCCCGCTTCATCGCCCCTGCCCGGAACATGCGACAAATGAACATCGCACTGCTTCAGCAAGTACAGCGAATCCAACGCGCGCTTGGCATAGATATCGCGCGATGCGCTCACTACAAGAATAATCAGCGTCTCGTTCAAATTCAGGCTTTTGCGACTCGACGTCCCCAGGCCATCTTTGTAGCTCGCCACCGATTCCATAATATCGGGCTGCAATAAATGCTGGCTATCCGGAATTTCCGCCAAATATTTCAGGGCATTCAAAATCATACTCGAAGCCGAATGCATAATCGCTGAATTTTTACCCGTTATAACCTTCTCGTCATGCAACCGGATCGCCGCACCACAAAAAATTCCGCCATCGCCCCGTTTCTGATTTTCGCATTCTTGAGCCGCAGCACGTGCCGCTTTCACAACCGGCCGATCATTCGGATCCAGTTCGACCTTCAATAAAATCTCGCCCATTCGTTCAACCGCGGTGTCATCGTCATCGCTGCCCATACGCCACGCAGCATTATACTGAAAATAACGACGCATTATTTCTTCATTCGACGCCACTTTTGTTGCGTCATCATCAACAATGCCCCTCGCGACACAATTCATCCCCATATCCGTCGGGGACTGATAGACCACTTTTCCGCCGGTAATCTTATTCAGCAGCGCCTTCAATAATGGGAACGCCTGCAAATCACGATTATAATTAACCACTTTTTTATGGTATGCCTCCAGATGAAAATTATCAATTGCGTTATAATCGCGCAAATCCGCTGTAGCGGCTTCATAAGCCACATTCACTGGATGATTTAAAGGCATATCCCAAACAGGGAATGTCTCAAATTTTGCGTAGCGCGCCTGTTTTCCATCGATTGTCTCATGATAAATCTGGCTCAGACAGGTGCCCATCTTACCGCTATTCGGTCCAGGCCCCGTCACTACAACAAGCTGCTGAGTTACCGGAATATACGGCAATCTTCCAAAACCTTTTGGACTGGCAATTTTCTTTATATCGGTTGGATAGCCGTCAATAGATTCATGAAAAAAGACCTTCATGCCATGCTTTTCAATCCGTTTTTTAAAATCCAATACCGATGCCTGCCCCTTATAACGTGTAATAACAACTGCGGTGGCTTCGATGCCATGCCCACGCAAATCATCAATCAGCTTCAACGCCGCTTGTTCATAGCTGATCCCATAATCCGCGCGCATTTTCCGTTTTGCAATATCTTCGGAATGAATACAAATAATTATATCCGCTTTTTTGCTCAACTGCTTCAGCAATTCAATTTTGACATCCGGATCATAGCCCGGCAGCACACGCGCAGCATGAAAATCCCCAATAAGTTTTCCGCCAAATTCTAAATAAAGCCGGCCTTCGCCTTTCGCTACACGCCCCAAAATCGCTTTCTTTTGCGCCAACAAATATTTGTTATTATCAAATGCCGTTTTTATTTGAGTTGTTTTCATGACAGTAGATTTCGTTATTAGTTTTAAAAAAATATAAAAAAAGGGCAATATAAAAAATCATTTTTTTTATTCTGTTCGTTTCAGTTTCAGAAAAAACGAACAGACAAAATAATAAGTTTTATTTTGCCCGGTCTTAACAGCAAACCTCAAAAGACTTGCTAGATTTGATTGCAAAAAAAACAGAACGGACAAAACAAAAAATTCACCTTTCGATTGTCCGCCTGATTGTATTGCTGTGATGCAAGGTTATAAAGTATGGCGTTCGCGACGTCTTACTTCACTGGGTTTTTCATAGTGGCGACGATTACGTAACTCTTTCATGGTACCTTCTTTATCCATCTTTTTCTTCAAGCGGCGTAAAGCGCGTTCCACGGGTTCGTTTTTGCGGCATTTAATCTCTGACATATGGTCACCCCCTCTCACATCGTTTTCAACATTTTATCGTAAAATT
>JBAYAV010000336.1:0-3590 GCA_041669565.1 Lentisphaeria bacterium | reverse complement strand
TAAACGATTTAATCTTTTTACATTTGGACAGATCGTTAGAGGAAACCGGCGGTTATTTTTACCGAATTCAAACGGAATAAAATAAAGAATGAATAAAAAGACAGATAAATACACGAATTTAATCGGCTTTCCAGGTGTGCTAGCTATTGTTGTGTTTATAGCTGATCAGGTGAGCAAAATCTGGATTATGCATGCATTTCCAACGCCGGGGTATTCTTATCATGAAATAATTCCTGGATTTTTTAATTTAGTGTATTTTCAGAATACGGGCGCGGCGTGGGGGATTTTTTCGCGTCATACGTGGCTGTTAGGGCTGTTTTCGGCCGCGGCATTTTTCTTGATTGTCTACTATTATAAAAGATTAACGATGGGGCATGTGTCTCTTTCCTTTGCCTATGGCTTGCTGCTGGGTGGTATTGTTGGCAATCTTTATGATCGGCTGATACGGGGATTTGTTGTGGATTTCCTTTTCTTTTACTGGAGGGATTTTCAGCATTCCTGGCCGGCTTTTAATGTTGCGGATTCTGCTATTAGTGTCAGTATTGTGATGCTCATTGTTTATGATCTCTTTTTTTTGAAGAATGAGAAAAAATCTGCCGAAAAGAAACAGGGAAAAAAATGAAGTGGAAGTGCGCTGTCATTTTGGGACCGACATGCTGCTGGAAAAGTGAAATAGCGTTGAAACTCGCGAAAGAAAAGCATGGCGAGATTATTTCCTGTGATTCGATGCAGATTTATCGTGAGCTAAGTATCGGTACGGCAAAGCCGTCCGCTCGGGAGTTGCAGTGCTGTCCGCATCACTTGGTGGATTGTTTGTCGATTTCTGAGCCTTATGATGTCAATCGGTTTGTGCAGGCAGCAAAAGAATGCCTGACTCATTTGGCGGTCCAAAAAAAAATGGCAGTCATGGTTGGTGGCACGGGGTTGTATGCGCGTGCCTTAATTTACGGCTTGTCGCTTCTTCCGGCCAATGCCATGGTTGCGCAAACGCTGCAAAAAGAATTGGATCAGCCGGGTGGATTAACACATTTACAAATTTGGCTGCAGCAGACAGTCAAGAATCCGGATGCTATTCCGCCGGATGTTCTGCTCAATTCACGTCGTCTTTTACGTGCGTGTGAGGTGGTGCGTCTTATTGGCAAGCCACCATGGGAATGCCTGGAGAAAAATCAAATACCCGCACCGGATTTTGTGCAGTTCTGTTTGTTGCCGCCGTTTGATTTACTGAAAGAGCGCATTCGTAAACGGACCGCGAAAATGCTTGCAGCAGGCTGGGTGGAGGAAGCACTTCAGGCTGAAAAACTGGGGCTGCTGCATACGCCGACGGCAAGGCAGGCGCTGGGTTATCGCGAAATTATAACTTTTGTTAAAAAGGGCGCCCCAGGTGGAATAGCCACTTTACAAGAATTGTTAGCAAATAAAACAATTCAGTATGCGCGCCGGCAGATGACGTGGTTTAAACATCAGCATCCGGGCGCCTTTCTGCTTACTATAAATAGTGTGGAGGATGCTGAAAAACAGATTCAGCAAATTTTAGTAAAATGATTGGAAATGGTGTGTAACAGTTTGTTATATTGTTTTCTATCAGTTTAATGTTGTTGGACTTGCACGTTAGGACTAAATTGTATGAAACCTTATATTGTCTATAATAATTATGGCTGGAAGGGCTATATTGCAGAAGAGTGGCAGGATGATTGGAAGAATATCGGTCTGTGGATGAGCGATAATCCTGGTAAAATTATTGTAAAGTACAAGTCTCGAGAGGTTCGGAAAATCAAGACTTCACGCGGCGTTGTTTATTTAAAAGATATTTACGCATTGACCGATGCTGGTATGGCTGGAAAAGACTGGCTTAGTTGGATGAAATGGTATTGTCGTCCGTCCCGTGCGCGCGCGACTTTTATGGTCTCGCAGAAGATGTTGTCTGATGGTATTCTTTGTGCCGAGCCACTTGCTGGTTTGCGGATGCGTTCTTCTTCTGGTTTACCCCGTGATATTTTTATTAGTCGCGAGGTTCATGGTGAGATATTGTCGCAAAAATTAGCGGCATTGGAAGAGAAAAGAAAGATTCATGAAATAATTCGTTCGGTTGCGCGGCAGTTGGAACTTTTTCATCGCAAAGGCTACGTGCATGGAGACTGTTTGTTACGGAATCTGGCTTTTTCATCCGATGGGAAGCTGATTTATTTAGATAACGATCGTACAAAATATGATCGCTGGTATAAGCTGTTTTGCCGAAAAAAACGCAATCTGGCCCAACTGGGTTACAGTATTTTGCGCGTGACCAATCGCCGGGAAAATTTGAATATTTTTCTGGAAGAGTACCGGAAAAAAGCGCACTGGCCCTTGGATATCGAATACAAAAACTTGGTACGAAGTATTGTAAGTCGATATCTAAAACGGATGGATTGCGGGCCCCTGTAGCAATAGAAATATGCGTAAACAGAAGATGGACGGACTGGTGTGTCCGCCTTCTGTTTGCGGGGTGAGCAATCTTTCCGAAAATAAAATTATTTAAATTCACAGACCGCACGATTTGCCATCTTTTGAAGAAAGACAGCATCGTTATTGTCAATTTCATCTGGTATAAAAAGAATGTCTTCGGCAGAACGATGGAATAAAAAGGCAAACCATACACAGGCTTGTAAATATTGCCCGCGGATGTTCAGGTGAATATGATCGCCATAGATAGCGAAGGAACCTGTTTCATGATTCTTTCCCCAGAAAAGCTTCCCAACGGTATCTCCTGCTTGGGATGGTAAATCGGGCCAGCGCAGCTGATGAAGACTGGCGGGGGTATAATTCTGAAAATGATATCCTTGATTTTGTCGAGTGAGCTGAACGGCAAGACCCGTCGGAATAATACGCAAATTGCCGGAATCTTTGGAAAGTTTTTTGTAGGCTGCGGTGAGGCGGTCATACATGCCGGTTTGGTCGATGCCCCAGTAGCTTTTCCGGTCCGGGCATAATCGCGGGTCGTCGGCCCGATAAGCCCAAGTCTGCTGAATGACAATCTCGGCCTGTGGAGCATATTGATGAATATAGTCGATAATGTTTTGGGCAAAGGGCTGATATGTTTCGGGTTTCCAGCTGGCGTGACTGGCCTGCTGAATGGTGACAATGTCCCATTGTTTCATGGCAAGCATCTCACGCATTTTATAACGATTGCTTTTATAAATTCTGCAATTGGGATCTTTTTCTTCTTCGATATAATGCCAGTGCCGATGCAATTCACAGCCGCCGATATTCGCGCCATCAAATTCTAATTGACAGCCCGTTGAATCGACCGCCTGCTGCCAGTATGCTTTGAGACTTTCTGAAAAACTATTTCCGATTGTCAGAACGCTGAGTTTGCCTGGAATATCCATTTTTTGCTTCCTTTGTTAAAGGTTGATATACAGTTACTAAATTTAATAGTAGTAGTGCAAAAATCAACTGAAAATTAAAAAGAAACGGTGTTAATAATCTCAACAACAAAGAATCATACGCAAAAACGCAGCTATCTCGGTTACTACATCCGCCTGTCAACTTGTAATCATCCCGATTTGGGTATAAGGTAGCCTGTCGCCCTTGAGCAGCACTTCATAATT
>JBAYAV010000335.1:0-3609 GCA_041669565.1 Lentisphaeria bacterium | reverse complement strand
TGTAAATACGTAAAAGTGTAAAGTATATAATTTATTGCAAATATAGACTTTTGCTCATTTTTTTGTTGGAAAAATGGCAGGGTAAATTTGTTTAAGAAGATCGTTAAAAGTTCATAAGATGCAATGATTGCAAGTGAATTCTTGGAAATCGGGTTTAAATTGCTAAGAAGTAATTTTGTATAAAAAATAGTTTCTGGAAAATTGATAAACTGGGAAGATGAAATGTTAAATTTTCGTAAAACGGTGGAGCTGACTCCAGCAAGGGAACGGGCTGCCGAGCGTGATTCAATTCTTTCGGCCTGTGTTGGGGCAACCGGCGATGTTACGTTGACCGACAGTGCGATTATCATTCTTTATGTCACGATGCTTGGCGCAGGGGATATGTTTTCATTGCTAACAACATCTCTGTTGCCTTTATTTAATGGTCTTTTTATTTTACCGATGGCATTTCTTGCCGCCAGGTTCGGGAATCAGAATGTGATTACGCATTGTTGTTTTTTTGGCTTTCTTGCCTATATTTTGATCGCGGCTGCGCCTTTCTTTGGAGGAGGAGCGATCCCTGTAATGTTAATGATGTTGATTATTTTTGCGGTGTTGCATACCGGTTATATCGCTGGCTGGTTTCCGATGCTTGATACTTTTCTTTCTAGAGAAAGAAGAAATATTTATTTAGGAAAGATGCGTTTTTGGTGGCAGCTTTCTTCGGTAATATTTATTTTTATTGTCGGATTATGTATCGGAAAACATCCTAAATTATGGCATTTGCAGCTCGTGTTATTAATTGCGGCAATTATTTTTTTCGGAAGGACATTTTTTATTGCGCATATCCCGGTATTTAAAACACACAAAAAAGAAACAACAAAATTCAAAGAAGGACTTACACTTTCACTTCGAAATAAATCCTTGACCGGATATTCTGTTTACCTTTTTGTACTTAATCTTGCGGCGTATGGCACAATACCCCTGACGACTATTTATCTAAAAAAGTACTTATCCGCGCCGGATAATATTATCGTTTTTATATCGGCAATTACCCTTGGCGGAATGCTGCTGGGATCTCTTTGCGCGGGCAAAATTATAAAAAAAATAGGAATCAGAAAGACTTTCCTTATCATCCATTTTACGTATGCATTAACCAATTTTTTGATTTTCTTTGTTGGAAAAGATACCATGAGTACAAATTTAACATATGCAGCAATCGCTGTATTACTTCTTCTTTATAGTTTCACTTTCGCGAATGCGAATATCGTGTCCACTAGTGAAATGATGGCACTGGCAACGCCCGGTAATAAAGTGATGGCTATGGCTTTTTGCGGTAGTTTCTACTATACAGGACAGGGCTTGTCGCGCTTGATGAGTTCTCTAATACTTGGTTGTGGAATACTTGCGCCGGAATGGCATATTGGCAGTGTTGTGTTTTGCCATTATCAGACCCTCTTTCTGATTTATTCAATCGCGATTGCTTTTGCGGCTTTGCTGCTGACGATCGTTCCTGCGGTTTTTCCAAAAGGGAACTATTCTTACTATATGCAATAAACGGTCGTTAAAAAACAAGTCCTATGATTTCGTTTTTTCGGATATGTTTTGCATCGGATATTTGTCGAGAAATTACCGTTTCTTTTTCCTGCGATGTGAATTGTTCTTAATAAGACTTTTTCTTTGTGCGTAGTTTTGTTTTTCGGACTATGCCAGATGAACAAAAAGGGTGGCATTCATTGCATCATTATGCGAGAAATTAAATATTTCCAATGGATTCAATCATCTGTGTTGTAAAACTTTATGAATGGATGAAAGTCCCGATGTTGAGGAACAAAAATTCTCTCCTTTTGAGTTTAAAAATGTTATTTCCACAGAATGTGACGTTCTGAATTTGAGAAAAGCATTTCTATATAGAGCATGCCTGTCCAGCCGTAATCATGAAAAGACTGGAAAAATGTGTCTGGAATATTTTTTCCTTTGCGTGGCAATTTATTCGGATCCAGTTCATTCTGATCATCGAAAAATTCAAAAAAAACACCATATCTATGATAATATTTTTCAATATTTTTTAAAGTGATTTCACGAATTCTTTGCGCTTCGTCAAATTGCTCATAGCGTTCTAAACCTAAAATAATTAGATAATTGACATTGATCCATACGGGTCCTCGCCACATATCTTTGTTATAGCCTTGTGTGTCGCGTGTAACGGATGGAATAGGAAATGGTGTTCCAAATGTCTTCGGATTATGTAAGTGCTCTACTAATTTTTGGACTTGTTCTTGTGAGGGTGCACCAGAAAGAAGCGGTAAAAATCCGGATGATGATTTTATTCCGGTGCGTTTTTTTGTTTCCGGATTATAATCGCAGTAGATTCCAAGTTCTTCATCCCAGCAGTATTTATTTAACAGTTGATTCATGCGCGCATTTTCAGATTTCCAGTAAGCGGCATCCTCCGTTTTGCCTACGCGTGTGGCAAATTTAGCCATAAAACCGCATTCCATTGCAAAGAAAGAATTAAAATCGGTGGCGCCTATTTGGAGAGCGGAGTCAAAGCGCGGAGAATTATCCATTCCGCTTTCGCCGCTTCGGCAGAATTTGTCTTTCCCAACATACCATTCTAATAGGCCGCATTTTTTGTTGGTACGATTCTTAAGATCCCATTTTAAATATCCGGATAGTGCATGATAGGATTCCGCAATAAATGAATCGGATTTTTTAATTTGATCAAGAAGTGCGACGCCTAATGCTAAAATTGGCGGCTGAGTTTTTTCATCTTTATTGTATGGATTTGCGCAAAGAGGGATGAAGCCGTCTTCGTTTGCAGTTTGGAGTACAGATTTAATGGCTTCTCGTGCCAAATTAATATCGATATGGCGAATTCCAGCAGAGTGAAAAACGCTGTCCCAAAGCCACATTTGTTTATGGGGCCAGCGGTCTGGTGTTGTCCAACGATATGATAGTTGACCTTCCGGAGAATAGATTTGTGTTTTCAGCATGGAGTATGCTTTTAACAATGTCGCTTTTGATTCTTCGTTAATACCTTTCGGTTGTGGCAATGATTTTAGAAAATTTTTCCGCTGGGTGATAATAAAATCCAAATCAGAGTGAATGAGGTGGGGATTAAAATATTCCGCAATGCCAAATAGTGTGCGATTTCCTTGTTGAAGAATTTTATAAGTGTTTCCGGCAGTAATTTTTACATTGCCTTCCATCAGAAGGTGATGTGTATCAATAATAGCGCCTTTTACAGCGGGCGTTGTAAAAAAGTCACCGGTAATTGTCCCTTCATTCTTGAAATTTATTTCGCCGTCGTTATTAGGACTTTTAGTTATTAAGCCACCGCCGTTGAATTTGATGCGAAGGACCAAATCATTTTTAAAATCGGTTTTTCCATCGAGTCCGGAAAATGCTAAAATGGCTCCTGCGCCCCAAATATTCAAATAATTATCCATTGTTTTCACCCGTTACAAATTTTTAAATAAGTCTTGTATAAAAGCTCTCATTCACAATATTCAATTGAAACTTTTTGGCAAGATCATAACCGTCGTCATTGTTTCCCCAAACATCAATAGGATGGTGGGCATCGGAATTGATCAGTACGTCAATTTTGTATTCTGCGGCAAGCTTCCA
>JBAYAV010000334.1:0-3624 GCA_041669565.1 Lentisphaeria bacterium | reverse complement strand
GCATTCTCATCTAAAATATACAGAATCGCTGCCACTACTCGCCGTTGATCTGTCTGCCCTATCTCCCAAGTTTCGTTGTCCAGAACCATCTTATCAACGATCAAGAATCCATAACGCGGAAGTTCTGCAAGTTTATATGGGTTGTTGTAAATCACTCCGCCGCACTCTTTGCCCCACTTTGTCCATGCCGCAGCGCACATATTCGCCGTCATCCCAATTTGCCCCATCCACGCGAAAAGGTCTGCCTGTTGCCCCATGTTTTTAATCTCCGCAAGTGTGACTTTCCATTCGTCTGCAATAGCATCACCAACGCCGTCAACCGTTTTTATGTCGATATGTTCCCAGTCGCCGATAAGAGTCTCCCAGATTTTCGCTTGTAGTTTCTCGCCGATCCCTTTGGTGATTGAACACGCATAATCGAATTTACTCTTCGGCGCAATCGGCAATGACGGAATAACCGACTTGAAATAAAATTCATTCTTGCCGTTGAATTTCGATACCACCCACGATCCTTCAGCTTTGATGCACTTGTCTTTTTGAAGCTCGAAATATGCTTTTCCCTTCATGATGCCTGCGTCGGTTTCGAGAATATAAAAAGTCTGCTCGTCGCCCTTTTTTTCGTATCGAATCCCTTTGATTTTTGTTTCTAATATCATTTTTCATTTATCCTTTTCTGCCGTTTCGAGCTAATATCTATTGTGTTTTCAGCTAATTCTTCCTTCAACCTTTTCTGCCTCTCAACTAAAATCCTCCAGCATAACCCAGCAGCCGCAAATGGATTCGAGCAGAACAACACAACAACGCCGTCAAGAATCATTTCTGTTGTCCTCGCTATAATCGCCGCAGGCTGTACACCGCTGTTATATTTGCCGGTTAGTAAATCCCGCCAATCCGCCTCAATAATGATCACCTTTACAGGAAAAGAATCCATTCGTTTTAACTCTTTTGAGAATCGCTTCCAGCCACTCATCACCGTTGAAGTGTAATCTTGCAGACTTTTCCTTTCTACTGCAAAGTTATCATCGCCTGCAAGCGCGTAATCACCTGATTTTAGAGTACCCCCTGAAACTTCAGCCAAATCACCGAAATTCCAGGGGGTTTGTTCTCTATTGTCTATAATAATATGAATCATTGATTAAAATGGAATACCATCATGACCATCGCCGTCATCTGATTTTGCTGCGGCGGCGGTTGCTTTTTGAACGTTGGATAGTTCCTGCTTCATCTGCCTTTGACCTGATGCGTATGCCGGCGGCGGGCCTACTTTTTTAGTCGGTTGTTTTGTTCCGCAGCTTGCAATCAAGTTGTTGTAAGCTTTGGCTGCTTCGTCCTCAGCCATCCCCTCACGGACCGCATTAATGAACACAACTTTGAGAAATGATTTTTCTTTGTATTCGTCCATTTGGCAATCAAATATGACATGCTTCCCAATCAAAAAATCATTTGCTTTTGCGATATTAACATATCCATTTGCTTCGCGTTCCATTCCAATTTCGACAAGTAAATCAGTGGAGATATCAAGATTTGTCATCCCAGCCTTTGGGCCTGTTTGGATCATCGTCCCGTTGAAATAAATATTACCTGACGCTTCTTTTAGGTCTTCAGTGTGACCAGTTAATTGCAGTAAAATCCCGTCGTTTTTCATTTTCAGAATTTTTGTGCTCGTGATTTCTACTTCTTGATTTCCTACTTCAGTAATCTTTTCCATGATAATTTTTTCCTTTTATTTAACGACTTGCAACTTTTGATTCAATACTTAAAACAACCCCGCCAATCGGCTGGACAAAACTTTTGCCCTTCATCTGCTCGATCAGCTCTTTTTCACGCGGCTTTTTCCACGCGCGGATTTTACTTTCATCCACTGACAAGAATTGACGCGGAACGCTGGCTTCATCTACTACTTGAAATCCGACGGACTCCGACAGTCTTACGCCCTCGATGATAGGTTTTTGAGGTACAAATTCAGGCTGTACAACTTCAACGACTTCGACATCTTCCTCTTTAGGGTCTCCGAATAGTTCCGCTTCTGCCGCTGCCTGTTCTGCTGCCTCTGCTTCAGCTTCTAGCCGTTTCTGTTCTCGCGCTTCCTCCTCTTCTGCGATGCGGATCCGTTCAGCTCGTGCAAATTCGCCAATCATACCATCCAGACGAGAAGCCTCTGCTTTAACCGGTGAAACTTCCTTGTCAACAACGCCCTTAATTGTTTTCTGCGCTGCAAAAAATGGAGCGGTGATCTGCTTGCGTTCCTTCTCAATTTTAGACGCTAATTTTTTGAGTTTCTGTACCATCTCGCCAATTTTATCAGCGTTGACGGCATTGATCGCCGTGAATGTTGCAGCATTAACAAGAAGTTCATCGCGCTTGTCAAACCACTGCTGACCCAACGATACTTCCTGTCTAACGTTCGGCAAGTTGATTTTTATTAATTTCCCTGACATATTATTTATCTCCTCTTAATTTAAGAACAAAATCCAATTCCTTGTAATGAGCCGGCGACATCAAATCAGTGAAACTCTTTTTTTTGCAGTTGCGGATCACGGATAATGTTGACGTTGGCAAATCTTTCCACATCTCGCCTTTTACCTTCCCCGCGGGGCAAAGAAGCGGATCTGATTCCACTTCGTCGATTGGTTGCGGTTCGTCTTTCGTTTGCTCAGGTTTTGGCGTTGGTTTCGGTTCCGGTGGGTCATCTTTCACTGGCTCTTTTGGATAATTTCCGTTGTAAACTTCTTCAGATTCTATCATATTTTGTTCCCACGTCTCAGAATTAAGAACAGTGCCAACGGGTGTTTCAACCTTCAACGCGGTGTCATCCTGCGCAGGACCTTTGTCAAAGTCTTCTACAACTTCCGGCGTATACATCCCTGCTGATATTTCCGGTGCAAGTAAATTCATTGCGTTTGATGTCAACCTCGACCACAACATATTTGCGGCGAAAGACTTATAATTATCTTTTTCTTTGCCCTTGCGGTCAATCGTTAATCCTGCTTTTTTGGCGTCTTCCATTGTAAATGACATTTCCATATCATTTTCTTTGTAGACGAAACGCGCTCTGGCTTCTTCGGCGGTGTACTTGAGGACTGTATATTTCCCGCCTAACTGGTGGAATTTCGCCAACATTACGGATGCTTTCATCGAGATTTTGCCCTGTATTATATTGTATGTCTGCAAGTACTCAATTTGAGTTGTGTTGGTTGCCATACAGCTGGATAGAACAATACATTCCTGCCCTACATTCGTGAAGCCATACATTCCAGACGTCTTCATCTTATCGGCAAACGCCAAAAAATCTTCCCAGTTGTGTATGAATGCGTACCCGGGATTTTTTGAAATTACATAATTTTCCATTTTTAATTTTTCTCCTGTTTGTTTTTTGCTTCGATTGCATCACTAAATATTTACACACATTCAATTTGATTATTTATAGCAGCGAAATATTCTTTTTGTGCTTTTGCACATTCTTTCTGCGCTGTCAAGTATACTTTCATTCTGTTTACAAATTCACTTGCGTATCTTCTCGTTTCTCCAGATGCGTTTAAATAATCATACTGAAGTTTTCTTAATTCATTCATACCATACCTTCCTTTTACTGTTTTACATTTTGAAACCGATCTTTTCCGGCTT
>JBAYAV010000333.1:0-3625 GCA_041669565.1 Lentisphaeria bacterium | reverse complement strand
CCATGAACCATATTGCCTTTTTGCATTTGCTGACGATATAACCCGATCGATGAAAAAAAAGTAATCATGCTATCCAAAGCATTCACGCCATCTTGTGGGGCATTGCCGGCGTGCGAGCTCTTTCCTAAAAATTTTATTTTATATCGGCTTGCTGCCATTGTTCCAGAATCAAGATACGTATTGTAGTATGGATGCGTTATTAAGCAGCAATCAATATTTTCAAAAGCACCCGCGTTTAGTAACTGAACTTTTCCGCCGTACCCCTCCTCGGCTGGAGTCCCTAACAAAAGAATTTTCGCATTTAGCTTTTCAGTCTCGCACAAGTTAACACTTGCCAAAAAACCCGCGAAAGCAGCAGATGCAATCAAATGATGCCCACAAGCATGGCCCATATTTTCTAAAGCATCATATTCGCTTAAAAAACAAATTGTCTTGCAGTCATTCTTCGCAAAAGGACTCTTATATTCCGCTCGAAAGGATGTCGGTATCGATGAATAGGGAACCGTGACTTGAAAGCCCATAGACTCTAGAATTTCGACTTGTTTTTTACAGGCCTTAAACTCGTTATTAGCAGTCTCCGGATTGCGATAAAGAAAAGATGCCAATTCCTGAATTATTTTCCGATGCGTAACATTTGTGCCCATTTTATTCCGCCTTGAAGAATCAATAATGAATCCATAATTTTTTCTTTATACTTTAATACCTCTAAATAATTGTTCCTTATTTTTAATGAAAAAGGAATAAAAGACCTGCTTCTTTTAACCGCTAATGACGCAAAATTGAAGAAGGGTGAAAAACGATTCGATATAGGCTGATTTATTCTGCTCTGTAAATGATCTTTGCCTCTGCAAATCAACGTGATTTGCAGAGGTTTTATGATGGTATTTATTACCCTTGTTCTTTGAGCGCATTAATCCGAGCATTCAACTCTTTTTGCTCTGTATAATTTTGTTCAATCTTGGGGTTCTTTGAAATATATAAATCAGCAATTTCTTTTCGTAAATTCGTGATCTTTTCCTTTATTTCCGGATTCATTGCTTCAACGGAACGCTCCATCTTCCGAGCTTGATTTTTTTGATAAAGCAAACGGCCGCGTAATTTTGCAATGATATGCTTGTTATTTACTTCCTCAATCTTTTTTGTTTCTTCTATGGAGTTGCTTTTTGTTTCTTTTGCATTCACTTGAAAAGAAAAACTGCTTAAGAACATTACTCCAGCTAAAATTCCGATAAAAATACTTTTCTTCATTTTTTTACTCTCCTTATTAGTCTTTGAATGGGAGCTATTTCTATTGAGCGCCGCGATTCCCAAACAACACTAATTATTTTTATATTGATTTCGACGCTACTTATAATTATACCGCAAAATTCAAATTATGCAAATAAATGCTATTAATAATTTGCATTTTTAATAAAATAAAGTACAATATATAGAAAGTTATTTTTTATTAAAATCAAGATAAAGGATAAAAAATGCCAAAATTACAAAAAAAATTTTATCTATCTCGCGAAATACGATTACCGATGCGTGATAGTGTAGAATTAACTGGGGTGCTTTATTACAGTGAAAAGGACTCATTAAAATTTGGTGTCACCAGCAAACATCCTGTTATTATTGGATTTAGTTTATGGGGCGGGAAAGAATATGCGGCATTATTTCGATATTACAGCCAGTATAATTTTATATGCATTGCGATCAATTGCCGCGGTCGTGAAGATTCCGGTGGGATCTTCGGCTTATTTCAGCAAGATCCGAAGGATGCAGAAGATTGGATTAACTGGATAAGCATGCAGACATGGTGTGATGGTAATATTGGTTATTATGGTCACGGTTATGGGGGAACGCTGGGCTGGCTTGTGTCTCTGAAAAAACTCAAAAATTTACGAACCATTATTTTATCATCCGCGAATTTTGATTTTTATCGGGGCGGAATTTATCGGAATGGTGTTTTTGAAATACAGTATTTGGCTTTCATTATAAAGTTAGCGGCATCAAGCCCCAAGGCAAAAGCAAATCGTTTCCTTCAACAGCAACTGATTCAAATGCAAGACCACATCGATGTCTATGCAAAATACTGGCCTTTTGTCCGTGGAAGCACCCCGCTGGCTATTCTGCCGGAATATGAAAAGGCATTATTCAAGTTCGGTAGTCCGCCGTTTCGAAAGTCCTTTTTTGAACAGCGTTCCCTTTGCTCAACAGATTTACTGAAAAATTATCCAGCGTTGCCGACATTACAGTTCAGCGGCTGGAATGACGATTCCCTTCAAGCGACATTAAAATGTTTTTATGAAATCAATTTTCGTCAGGAAAATCCCGTGCAGTGTTTTATTGGTCCATGGGATCATAACGGTATTCCAAATAAGACATTGTCCTTTTTTAATAAATGCAGTTATCAGGAATATACTAGGCGGTGGTTTCAGCATTGGCTGATGTCTGAAAAATGGGATCGGTGTCTTCATCGGGGTATTTATTATCGTTGTCAACAATTATGCCGGCAGTCAGAAGACTGCCCACGGACTTATTTAACGAGGGGTTTTTGGCAGCAGACGCCATACTGGCCGCCGAGTGATAAAAAATTAATTTTCTATCTTTATTCTGAAAATTCACTCTTATGTTCGTTTCCCAAAAATGATGATGGAAAAATATTCAGCACGAGTTACTACTGTAATTTAGAGCATCCGGTTCCGACGATTGGAGGAAGTCTGGGAGAGCTTCCGATCTCTTCTGGAATACTGCCGCAGGAGTTTCAAGAGAATAAAAACGTATCTCCAAAGGAATCGCCTGTACTTCCTCTTTGTTTGCGCAATGACGTGGCTACTTTTCGAAGTATGCCGTTAAAGTGTGATTTGATTATTGCTGGCACGATACAGATCAAACTTTATTTTTCCTGTCTTGCCTCGGATGCTGATATTTGCTGTAAACTCTGTGCTGAAATTCCAGGAACTTCTGGGCAGGAAAGGCCCATAAGTATTAATATTGCCGATGATACTGTTCAGCGTCTTAGTTCTTATCAGAAGTCTCCATTTGCAAATACATCCACTCCTAAATTTTGCCGATTCATTGCCTTTGATATTGCGTCGACTGCTATGATTATACCAAGTGGCTATCGGCTTTGTTTGAATATTTCCGGCAGTAATTTTCCGCGATTTGCTTTGAATCACTCCTCAATATCACCTCGAGTTTTTGAGGCTCGTGATATTTCGAGAAAAAATGAGATCACTCCAATTTCAGAATTTCATTCTATTTTTGATTTTCCGTTTGGAAATTCTTATCATACCCTGTATCATGGCAGAAGTTGCCCTTCTTGTCTGATACTGCCGATCCTTCCGTTCTCACAAAAAGATGAGAAAATTAATAACCAAAACAAAATTGACCCATTAAATTAATAATGGGACAATTGCCAACCTCAAGGAGAGAAATCATGGCTAATTTAAACAAAGTAATGCTTATTGGAAATTTGACCCGCGATCCTGTTTTAAAGACAACGACATCAGGAGTTTCTGTTTGCGATTTTGGCATCGCCATCAATCGGCGTTATAAAACCGCGCAAGGAGAAGAACGGCAAGATATTTGTTTTGTTGATGCGGACGTGTTTGGAAAAACCGCCGAAGCTTGCGGACGTTAT
>JBAYAV010000332.1:0-3642 GCA_041669565.1 Lentisphaeria bacterium | reverse complement strand
TCCCCCGTCCCAGTGGTGACATCACAAATATTCAAGTGATCTGAATTTTCATGTTTTTTGCGACTCAATATTTTTGCAGTCACCACACCAGCCGGAATCGCACCACTTGTTTCGATACCTTCCACTTCGAGTCCAACCGCCGTCAGTTTTGCTGCTAAATCTTTTGCCTTTTCTGGGATATCTGCGTAATCGCGCAGCCACTTAAGAGATGTTTTCATTCTTGGCCCTTACTATATAAATTTAATAAAAATACGTCATGGTCTCTTAATTTAAATGACGATACCGCTTTTGCAATAAACGACGCGCTTTTTAATATTAGAAAAGCATTTTTTTGTATAATAATTCACGGATTCAGGTGATTTTTAATATAATTTTTTATCCATTGGTACGATATATCATCACGGATGATATAATCGTAATAACGGGGTTGCCATCCCCAATTGCAATCAATTTTTTTTGCCAATTTGGTTACACCAATTTTATATCCACGAATTATAGATGCCAAATTTTGGGATTGTGGACCAAATTTATTTGGGGGGGGATCGGGATGATGGTGATGGTGGTGATGATTGTGGTGATTGTAGAGACGCAAAATATTGCGTCTCTACGTTTCTTATCGGCCCAAAAGCACGAAACAGAAAAACAACATCCAAACAAAAGAAGCCGGCCGCTAATTATTATTTCCAACATAGCGACCGGCTTTAATTGATTAATTATTTTCTTTTTTAATGGACAAAATTTTCTTTCAGTGCCCAAAGACCCAAAGCAGGATTGCTGATATAGAAGACTTCCTCGCCGTCAGGCATCGTGTTCATGCCATCGATCAGTTTTTCCGGATCATATTTTTTTGTCATCTCATCATAATCACCGGCGATAAATCCGACCGAATCGATTTCTTCTTTTGTAATGCTTCCACCGGAGCAGTACGTAATACGGAAACGCCCCTCGCTGGAACCATGGATCAAATGCGCAGCCGCGCCGAGATTATTGCGCAGATCCTGATTTTCTTTTACCGCTTTCAAGGTCGCTGGAGTACCCTTATAACCGTATTTGCGAATCAGCTTGTCAATCTGTCCATCCTCGCCAAACTGGCGCAGGCCCGGTGCCAAAATAATCAGATCGCCATCATCGGCAATTACCATACGTGTACGATAAACCGCTTTATTACCAAGCCAGGTGCTCTTGAATTCTTCCGGATCCAAATACACAACCACCTTTTTCAGCGGTTTATCCAATAAATCCAAATTCGTCTGCTGGCTCATCTTTACACCCAGTGCAAAAGTATCATCATCATCGCCAATATAGAGTCCTTTCATGTCCATTTTACCGGTGGCAAAATTTTTCGCCATCACCGTCAACACATAAACAATCGGCAGATCATCCAAAAAAGTATGCGTGCCATAGTTGAACAATTTACGTACGGGTGTATCACCGCGGCCCATCATGCGTTCCATTCCAAAACTGGCTCCCAGGAAATGGCTTTTATTAATCATATCCGCGCCGCCGACACCCACCATGATATTTTTTGTATAATTTGCCATGCCGACAACTTCGTGAGGCACAATCTGCCCAATGGAAAGGATGAGATCATAATTTTCAAACAGCTTCTTATTACACTGCACCTTTACCGACCAATCAAGTTTGCCTTCGGACCATTTTTGAATTTGCTCGCTGGAGACTTCACCTAACGTAACAACATCATTACGCCAGTCATGCACAAAGAAGCGATCCAGCGGGATATCGTCACCGAACATAAAGCGCAATTCTTTTTCGCCCATTGGCACATGCGTGCCAAGTGCCGGCATAATATCCACATGCGCCGTCGGACTCAGCATTTTGTAAACGGCATTCGTCAAGAAGCCCGCATTTGAATTTAAACGCGTCAAATCCGGCGGTACCAGCAGCACTTTTTTCAGCGGTCTGGTAATTTTTTTCAAGCCTTCTTTTAAAAGAGCGATTTTTTCTTCATCCGACAATGCCAAATCAACTCCGTCTTTGAACGCAAATGTACTCATAATATTTTACCTTTATTAGAATATGTTAATCCATAAAAAATATATTGTCCCATTCAAAACAGCACAATGCATTTTTTGTTAAAAAGAGATTTTTTTTACTATAAAACCTTTTTAAAACTTTGCAGAGATTTAAAGACTGCATTATAGTAATTTTATCGCTGATTTTTTTTATTTCGTTACAAATATTTCAAAAAGCTCTAAAATTGATTCTCATAGAGAGTTATAAAAATAATTCAACTAAGTGCCTAAGCGATTTCCTGTATGCTTATTCTTAATTTATTCTGAAAGGGAAGCCCTAATTATGGCAAAAGATGCACAAATAAAAAATGATATCCTCCAGATATTATCCGTAGCCCCAAAACAGGGATATCAAACCAAAGAAATTCTTGATATCATGTGCCACTTGGATCAGAAACGATTCCAACGATTATTACGCGAACTTCTGAACAGCAACAAAATAATAAAAACACCCCACGGCCTTTGGAAACTCACCGCCGTTAATACTGAAATTTCCGGAAGAATTTCCATCAATCCGCAAGGTTTCGGGTTCGTTATACAAGACACCCCAGATCCAGAAAACAAACAGGATATTTTTATTCCTCCCTATGCGGTCGGCACTGCAATCTCAGGAGACTCTGTGCAGGTTGCCATTACCGATTCCGACAATCCACGCGGCCCAAGCGGCGAAATTACCAAAATAACCAAACGCGCCCATAAAGAAATTGTGGGCGCATTGGCCGAAACAAAAGATGGCTGGGCGATCCGCCCCCTGCGCCGGGAATTGCCCTCTCTAATACCACTGATTCAGGATAAAGACAAAAACAACGACGCCCTGCAAAAAAGCAAGCCCGGCGATTGGGTACTGGCCGATCTTATAACCGGCGACTCCTCTTACGATTTACGCGCAAAACTCACCAAGCGCCTCGCCGGAAGCGGCAAAGTAAAAGCCGATCTTGATGCCATTGTCAAAGAATTCGACCTCCCAAAACAATACACCCAAACCATGGAAAAACGCGCTGCTGCCATAACACCGCTGAAAGTGCCACGCGAAGACCTTACTAACTTAACGATCTTTACCATGGATCCCGTCGATGCTCGTGACTATGATGACGCATTATCCTACCAGGAAACCTCCAATAACAATGAATGCATCATCGGCGTGCATATCGCCGATGTTTCCTGCTACGTACAACACAATAATTTTTTGGACAAAGCTGCCGTCAAACGCGGATTCACATCCTACCTTCCGGGGCGCACGATTCCCATGCTTCCGCGCAAACTAGCCAACACCTTATGCAGTCTGCAAGCCGGTGTACCGCGTTTAGCCCACACCGTTTTTGTTCGCATTGACAAACGCAACGGGCAAATTCTCAACTGGCGGCGCTGTCACAGCACCATTAATGTTCAAAAACGTCTTTGCTATGAAGACGCTGCCGATCTTTTTGCCGGGCGTCCTTCCAATCTTTCCGACGATATAAAAGAACTGCTGCAGAAATTGCTCAAACTATCTCAAACAATGCGAAAATATCGCCAGGAAGTCGAATTATTTATTCCGATGGAGATGCCGGAAATTCGCATTATTTGTACGGAAAAGCCATCGCAGATTATCGGATTACAGGAAAATGAG
>JBAYAV010000331.1:0-3658 GCA_041669565.1 Lentisphaeria bacterium | reverse complement strand
TCACCAGACCGGTTACAATTTAATGGGATATTTGCCATATGTTTCAGCGGTCTTTACCATCGCTCTCACATTTTCATAAGGCACCTCAAGTGGAAGCATGCATCCCGGTCCGAGCATAAAACGCCCGCCTGGAGCGGCAACTCGGATAGCCTCTACACAAGCTGCTTCAACATCGGCCGGCGTTCCCAAAAGCATCGTATTAATCGGATGGATATTTCCCGAGATTGACGCCGGTGCGAGTTCTTTCTTAAATTGAACAAGCGTCTTCGCACCGCCATATTCCGCAATTGCAAAGCCAACCATCGGTCCCAGCCTCTTGACCAACTCCTTCCACGCACCAATTCCATTATCATAAGGCCCTACCGAACAAATATGCAGAAGATAACTGAATTGTTTTACCTTCGAACACTCTTCAACTAGTTTGCACGGCAAATCAAGTTCGAGATGCACACAGTCGGGATTTGCCAAAAAAGCCGCCGCGCCTTCTTTATGCGGAAGTTCGGTATGGCCGCAAATAGCCTGAGCACCAGCCTTTAGATATTCAACACAAAAAGTACGCATCGTCTGTGCAACAACATCGCGAACAATAGTAAATGTCTCGTAATATTTTGGGTCTTTGAATATAATGGCCTTGAACGCCTGAGTCCATCCCATCAATGCCGATATAATCGAGAGGATATCATCAGAACTTCCCGCGATCAGGCATTCGTCACCAAGCTCTTTTGTTGCTATTTTAATCGCCTTCAAAAGCACTGTTGTGTCGGGATCCTTATACGGATCTGCCGGCTTAAGTTTAAGCGCGTCTTCCTTTGTTTTTATAACAGGATCGCCATAAGCCGTCTCTTCCAGGAAATCCCCCTCATACAAAGAATGAGGATCTGTCGGCACAAAGTTATCCCATTTAAGCGGGCTATAAGTAAGCCCGCTCTGTTTTGTAATCGAATGCGTAACTCCATAGATAGAATACAGAGCCATTATGCCATCAATTCCAACATCTCTCGAATACCAGATCATACACTTCGCTAGCTTTTCCGCGTCTCTGCCAATATCAGCAAATGAATTCGCGCCATAAAGCTGCCCCCACGCCCAATCAAGCGTAAATGGCCCCGTCACCGGAACTCTATCGGGTTCTTCTCCCATCGAGGCCGTCACGAGTCGCTGCAGACTCGTCATCGTTGGAAGACATTTTTTATTCCGTTGTTTCTTCTGCATCATTTCACCCTTTCCTATTCATGAATCATTTTATAAATTTTATCATTCCTCAAAAAATATCGGTTTGCATTTAGAGAAATGGCAGACCTAATAAAAACTGATTTTGCCGGATCGTCACCCTTTCCAGCTCCTGTAAATATTCCAAACTGTACTTACGGCCACTGCCCAGTAAACCATCTTCGATATCATGCGTATGCATAATAATCGATCCTTGGATTATCTTTGTATAAAGCATGACTTTCTCGTTTCCAAATTCGGGCTTCACACGTTTCACAAACTCCCTTATTGCAGTAACATCCGGCGTAATAATCTCCTCTTTCAAAATCTTTTGAAGAGGATTTTCCGATTGCATGATTTGATAAGGAATATACGAATGCCACCACGGATTTTTCGGCGAAAAAACGGCCACAATAAATCCATGAATAACCGCCTTCAATGCTTTCGACTGCCCCTCAGGCGTATTTAATTCATTTTGAAATGACTGAAATATTTTGGACGATGGATTTTCTCGATGCTTTTTCGTGGCAGCTCGAACAACTTCTTCAAAAAGCTTCTCCTTACTGCCAAAATGATAATGAATACCACTAATGTTTTCACCCGCACGCTCTGCAATCAACCGAATCGAGATATCCGAAAAACCCCGCTCAGCCGCTAATTCACCCGTGGCTTTAATAAACGCCTGGCGCGTTTTTTCACTTGTTGAATAGGTCGCCATGACAAATCCTTTGCTTTTTTATCGTTGATCAAAATTAGGTCGTTTGTTCTAAATATAACACATGATCTAATTAAGTCAAACGATCTAATTTGTTTTTATGTCGTTTATAGAGGGAATAAAACGCCGGAGGTATCCTTATTTTAGGGGAAAAAGGAAAAAAGGTAATTTATGTAAGTTGAGATAGATTGTATTGAATTCACCGGTGAGAAACGAGCAAAACATAGAACGCCTAGTGAAGCCTTTTACGGGGACATCGATGTTTTATCCTACCAATTTTCACTTTTATCCTTATTGTTCCATCATAAATAGCTCTTCTTTTATAAAGATTTTGTATAAAGTTTCATTTTGGAGTTGATTTTTATCATTTGTGAATTTATGTTATTTTTTACAAAATATGTCATCATTTGTTAAAACAATCGTGATCTTACACGAAGAAAAATCATCCTCCCTTTTTCAAAGAAAGCTTTTTTTATGAAATGGAATACCAGCGACATCAGAATCAGAGATCCCTTTATCTACGTTGACCAAAAACAGAACACATACTGGCTCTTTGGAACCACGGAGGCTTTTTGTTCTCAAAGAGAAACTCTTCCCATTTTTCAGTGCTACCAGAGTGCTGATCTCCAAACTTGGGAGGGACCCTTTACGGCATTTAAGCCATCTGCGGACTTCTCTCCCAACAAAGAGTTTTGGGCTCCGGAAGTTCATCAATACAAAGACCGATACTACATGTTCGCAACTTTCCGGCACAACGATGATCCGCGTGGCGTTATGGTTTTATCCTCTGACCGGATTCAAGGCCCCTATGAGCCCTACTCTGACGGTTTTGTCACCCCACCAGAATGGTTCAGCCTGGATGGCACACTATACATCGATCAAGACCAACAGCCATGGATCGTCTTTTGTCATGAGTGGATTCAAATCCAAGACGGCACCCTCTGTGCGGCCAAACTATCCAAAGATTTAAAGACCAGAATCAGTGAGCCCATTCAGCTTTTCAAGGCATCGGAAGCACCATGGACAACACCGATTCACAATCAGAATGAATACGTAACAGACGGTCCTTTTATGATCCAAAAGGGAAAAAGATTATTCATGCTATGGTCTTCTTTTGCCGAAGGAGGCTACGCTTTGGGTGTTGCAGAATCGGAAAACGGACGAATAGACGGCAAGTGGAAACAGCATGAAAAGCTCGTTTATAGCCTTAACGGGGGGCACGGCATGTCCTTTACAGACTTACAACACAAGACATTCATCGCATTACATGCGCCCAATTCAGCACCCAATGAAAGAGCCGTCTTCCTTTCTGCTGAAAATTTTGAGCGCTGTATTTAAAGCAAAGCAAACACCGCAGGTTGCTAAAAGGGATGCGGGCCGAATATCTCCGTAGAGAACTTTTTTTAATCAAAAACCGAAAAAGAATGAATGGTTCGATGATTTATTTTTTTGCAGAGCTCCTTGTTCTTACCCGAAAAAATCCCAGAAGAAAATACAATTATGAGCAACATTAAAGCAATTGAAAACGAAGTCATTCTGAATGGCAGAACGCATAACCAGTGCTGGTTTTCTCCTGGAATTACAGTCGTTCAGGGGAAGACGCCATGCAGTATTCCCGAAGTTTTTATCAATGTCAACCAGCTCGTTGGGGATGATTGTGGGCTCAATCACTTTACTCGAACCAAAGACATGGGGCGTCATTGGACCCCGCCCATGGAAAGTCAGAATTTACTG
>JBAYAV010000330.1:0-3672 GCA_041669565.1 Lentisphaeria bacterium | reverse complement strand
TTTTTTTCTTTGTGTTTTGGGAGTTGTTTTTTTGCGGGGCATCGTGTTGTTAAAGTGATGGGATCAACCCCGGATTTTAGTGACCAATATTTGCGTTAAATCGAAGCAAAACCAACAGGAGAAAGTCAATGAAACCGAACGAAATGGACTTGGACAACGGTCGGGCCGGAAAAGTACGAAACGGAATTCACTTGAATCACATGTCGGATTTGACAGATGGCAAAAGGAAAGCGACATGTTTGAGGGGGTTTACCTTAATAGAACTTCTCGTGGTGTAAGCTATATTTTTTATATGTTTTTTGCTTCTTTTCTGCTCGATTTTCTTCTTTTTATTAAAAATCTACCATTTTTTCCCTGGCACAAAAATTGTTCATTTTTCTTTAACTGTTCTTTACAAGATCACAGATGTAATTTCCAAAAGCAGGTAACTGTTACGCTCGATGCATTCAAAAAGGTTTTTTACCAGTCGAGTAGGTACGGGGGTTAGCCCAAAGCCTCATCGAACCGCGCGTGCAGATTCCCGTTCCTTCTCTTTCACCAGAGAATCGCAATTCGTACCAGCGTCCTCTCCAGCCCGAAGGGCGAGACAAACATAACCCCGGGTGAGGAGCACGGAGTGCGACGTAACCCGGGGTACAGACTCCCCCCTACGATCAGCGCCCGGAGGGCGCCACTGCAGAAGAAGTTGATTTCATTCATCCGATGATCCCGGGAATAACAGGCAATTTTGAAATGATTTCGTTTGGCTTGTGGCGCCCTCCGGGCGCTGACTTTAGGGGAGCCGCTTACCCCCGGTTCCCTTGCCCTTCGGGCTGCGGTCACCGGGGGTTATGATTGTGCAGCCCTCCGGGCTGTCGAAAAAATGCCGATGGCATTTTTACAAGTTAAATGTTAATCAGCATTGGAGATTCAGTTCTCTGAATTTGTTGTTGATAAGCAATGACTTATGAAAAACACTTCGTAAGATTAGTGGCTTTTTGAGGCTGTAAAACTGGGTCAAAAGAGCACATTTAAGCAGAAAATCAACCCATTAAATTTCCCGAAGAGGCGATTTTTTCTTAGCTGTTCTTTATAAGATCACTATTTAGTGATTTATCAAGTGGCGCTTCAAAAATTTTCATAATCGGCATGTCGAAGATGATTTTTTTCTTGACTTCGTCATAAAGGTAGTTAACCTCTATTTTACACTTGGTAACGTCCTTTTTGCGTTCCGCATTTCCGTAATGAACCTTGTACGCATATTTTGGAAAGCTTCTTCTGTTCTTGTAAATAAACCGCCTCAATTCAATTTTTTGCCCATTTGTATGAATCACAACCCGATCATTAAAACAGTCTATTCTGGATACAGCTTGCCTTAACAGGTGTTCGTATACATCGTCTTCAAGGTCATCCGATATTAGTTTTTCAAATTCGCACCAGTATTTATCCTCCTTGCGTTTTGTTACGCTGTCGCTGAGCAGGAAGGTGTCAATTTCCGCAATTTCCGTTTTTACAGCCTCAATCTTTGGTTCGTATACCGCAACAGAATTTGCCAGTGACGCCTTGCTGATCTTGTCGTCGTTAAAAAGATCAAAGACTTCCTGCTGCTTGCCGTTCAGGCGTTCCAGCTCGGACATCTTTTTTTGACGAGCTTTCGAGCGCTCCTCCATATCGGCGACTTCCATGACGTCATAGTACTGGGCAAGGATGAGCAAGGGGGCAAGAGCCTTCTTGAGCCCAAGGCAGTACTCCTGATCGTTGTTGACACCAACCCTGGACTGGCGGCATTGCTCTTCAAAGCGCACCGAGGATCCGACATGGCAAATGTAATAGATTCTGTCACCGTCCTTGTTTACCACCATCTTGGAACCGCAATAGCCACAGAACAGCAAGCCGCTGAATGGAAGCCAGTTGTACTTGCTCCTGCGCGGTCCTTTGATGGTTTCTTCCCTGACTTCCCGGACACGCTTCCACAAGTCGTAGCTTATTATTTCCTGTCCTTCCATCTGCTGGCACTTGATTAGTTTTCCCTCTGAATTCTTCATGTATCCACAATACAGCGGCTGCTCTGAAATGTGGTTGATGCTTGACTCGTAGTAGCATTTTGGTACAAGACTGCGGTATTTTGCGTTTGCATTGAGTTCTCGCAGTATGGATGCATATGTGTGGTGCTTGGCAATCGATTCCATGACGAAGCGTACAACGTTCGCCTTTTCCTGGTCAATTTGAAGCATGCCATGGTTTGGAGTCGTTGAAAGTCCAAAAGCCTTGCACCCCGTTGGAAGAATACCCCTGTTTCGCAAAAGTATTTGAGATGTGCGACTCTTTTCACTTTGTATTTTGATCTGATTGTCATTCATTTGAGAATTGATAGACAACATGAGCAAATCCACAAAACGGTTGGGGTCAAAGCGTTCGCCCTTTGCAGAATACACGACCGTTCCCAAATCCATAAAAAAATTACCAAGGTAGTTCACAAGGCTGCTCATGGTTGCAGGACGGCAAAGCCTTGTTATGTCGTCAACCACAATAACATCATCCTGCCCAAGTTTTTGCAGAAGTTCCCCAAGCCCAGGGCGAAAACTTTTATTGGAACTGGTCGAATCAATCCATCTGACAAAGCCCCGATCCTGCAATGCCACTGATTCAGCCCCCGTTGGGTATGTACGCCCTGATGTGTTAAAATCCGAAAATTTTCCCCCGATTTTCAAACCTTTTCTATTACAGAGGTCAACACAATTTTGAAGTTGCTGCTCTATTGACAAACTTTTTTCTTCACCACCACTGGACTGACGAGCGTAAATATAGGCGTTCATAAAAAATTCTCCATGAAAGTTGTTAAAAAAACTGAAATATAATATAGCACACATTTCAAACATTGATATAAAAAATATAGTTTGACTGGTCGTCATCGCCATCATCGCCATCCTGGCAAGCATGCTTTTGCCGGCCTTGTCTCGGGCAAGAGAGGCGGCCAATAAAATTCACTGTTTGTCGCAGCAGAAGCAAATTTCCTTGGCGATAGTTGCCTACGCCAATGAAAATGAGGATTATTTGCCGCCCGTGGTGACAGGACTTAAAGGAGGAACCGGGCCACATGATATGTATTGGCCGGATTTACTTTGTCCATATATCGGAGTTGTCGAAAAATTTTATGGTTTTATTAAAGGATACCGCTGGGACAAGAATATTTTTGATTGCAAATCCATTCAAAATACGGAAGAAAATTACGGAGTTTTAATGTCGTACATCCCAACGACCGGGGGTTGGACAGAACACTATAATTATGATGGAATCAAATACACAACCAGCGCAACAAAATACCCCCGCAGTTTTCTGAATTTGAAAAACCCTTCACGGACGGCTTTGTTGGCCGCGGCAAAAATCAATCAATATGGACGAACCAACGCCTTTTTTATTACTTCATCTGCAGAAGGCGGTACCTACTGGTATTTCAATCATCTGGTTGCTGCGCATAGCGGCGGTTCAAACTGGCTTTTTGCCGATGGCCATGCGAAATGGCGTAAATATGCCCCAACAAACAGCAAAACAGACGGAGAATTCACTCCAGCCTGGCAAGAAAGGTAATTGGCATGAAACAGCATATCATTATTCTTGCAGTTTGCCTTTGCAACCTTTTGTCAGCCTTCGAACTTGATATCCTGACCAGAGGTTCATACAGCTTTACCCCTG
>JBAYAV010000329.1:0-3698 GCA_041669565.1 Lentisphaeria bacterium | reverse complement strand
TTTACCGGAGATACGCCATTACGGCTGTTGCGGAATCAATGCCGAGAAAATGTATTGGCCGTCCCGCTGGATGAATGCGTGAAGGATGTTGATAAAAAATGGTCCAATGCCGTAATGCGCTGTTTGGCTAAAAATTCTTCTCAGCGGTATCCCACGATCGAGGGATTTTTGAACGATATCGCACAATAGCGGAATCGGTGAATTACGCCGTAAAAAACGCTTGAGTAGTGCATCTTACACAAGATATTTTCATTATCACTATAAAAAATACACTATGTTAAAATCCCCACTGGATTATGAAAGCGTCTTGCCCTAAAACGGGTTTTTCCTTACCACTTTGATATGCCGCGATTTTTTCTGTTGATAAAACGGTACCAAAGACAGCAACCTTACCTATTTTTCCAGGGAAAAACAGTGTTCCTTTTCGCCAAAAAGTTGCTCCTATGCGCATTTTATAGTTCGGGGCGTATAAAGAATACGGTAAATACTTTCGTGGTCTTTGAATACTAATATCACTTCCGTTTAAATAAAATTTTAATTCTGATCCACCAGCAACGATAGCAAGGTTCTGTATTTCCTTTTTTTGAAACGGCACACGAAGAATATTAAACCTTGGAGCAATTTGCTTTTGAGTTTTTTGATCAAAGGCCGCAGGTTGAAATGCGATATAACTATCATTATTTACAACGTGCCAGAAGAGCTTAATTCTACTTAGTTGTTGGCATTTATCTCCACCAACAGCTTTCATATCCAGCAGATAAACCGTAGGTGAGGATTTAATTTTCCATTTTTGGAAGTCAAACTCAACAGAACAAAGAACCGTAAATACAGCAGCTCCATTGGGGGAAGAAAAACTGATATCCTTATACTCTTGTACGCCATCAAAAGGAATCAGGTTTTGCGCAGAGATATCAAAACTACCCCACATTAACAGGCAAATCAGGATTCTTGCAATTAATATTTTTTTGGTTTTTATTTTCATCATTAATTGAATTCAAAGACTCCAAAAGAAGCCGGATTGTGATAAGAGCCATCGGTCCAACTGGACACTTCGGTATCTTTTTCTGTATCTTTTTGGGTCCGCCCAATATTTAATTGAATTTGTTCTCCACTTTTTCCGTGGTATCCTATTGATTTGAGTGGAATAGCAAATAACACACTCCAGCTGGTAGAATTCGTACTTGTTATGGCGTTAAAAGAGCTTTCCCATTTTGACGATCTGAAAAAGGCATCATAAGTGCTACCTCCGGGTGTAACACCAAAATGGAAGTATCCTGATTTTGTGGCTTGCAATTGTGGGCCTGAATTTATAAATAATTCAATGGTGCTGTTTTGCCAAATTTGTGCGCTGTCATGCGCTGCGGGTACAATTTTCAACGGATTCCCTTTATTGTCTCCCTCAACAAGTATCAGCAGCTCCTTCTTTGTATATGCTGCGTAAAAGGTGGTCTTGAGTTCTGGTTCTTTCCCGGAGATCGTTGCAAAACCAGCACTGACGGAATTCTTTTCTACTGCAAATTTTTTAAGATTATCCATGTTTTTCGGACCCGAATACTTAAATAGTGAGATTCTTTTATGAACCATTTTGCTGTAGTTTTTAAACCACACATTATTGATTTGCTCAATCTCAATGTTTGTTCGTTTTAAATAAATCTTATTGTCCTGTTTTTTTGCTTTTTCCAAAGCAATTTGGGCATCTTTTTTTACGGCTTCTATATCCTGAGTATTTTTAAATATCAACCGCCCAAAATCTGTGGTGTATTTATTCCAAATATAAGGGGCCTGATTTTGGAACCAGAGCTTTTCTGTCCGCTGGTAAATTTTGTAGAGAGATTGCCCGGCTTCTCCAAAGTATGAAGAAAAGTAACATCTGGTCAATTCGTCAATATCCTGTTTGGGATTCCACAATAGCTTTGTCATCAAATAATAATTCAGCTTCATGCCAGTCCAGTAATCAAATAATTTTCCGGGAGTATATTTGTAGTAATATTTTTTGTCATAATGATCGTTTTGTTGATAGGCACCGTCAACGAGTGCTTCTGTATAGTAACTCTTGATTCCTAGTTTTTTGAAAAAAATCAAATCGTGTTGAAACGTTTTTAGTAATGGAACCTGAAACTTAGGCAATCCACCAAAAACATGATAATCCCGGATGAATACTTCATTTCCAAATGCTAACCACCCTTTTAAATTTTTAAGCAAATAGCTGTTAGCAGCGCTTCTGGGATCATCGATGGTATACTTGTAACACCGACGATAAGTACAAAAACCAATAATTATATTTTTATGAGGTTTTACTTTGGGCGGTTCCGCACAAGTAAGATACGCTAAGACAACAATTTTCAGGTTGGGGAACTCTTTAACAACTTCTTCCGTTACACGATTGGCAAATTTAATGTACCTTGTTGAATAGACATGACGTTTGTATTCATCAGGATCATCGTATGCGCGAGCTTCCGGAGATTCACACCACCCATAACCATCATTCATAACCAGCGGTAACCAATCGAAATGGGGATGCTCTCTGTGGAACTGTTTTATATTTTCTGCTACCAGCTTTATGACCTCCTCATTACCAGTGTTTAACTGTATCTGAGTAGCATAAGTAGGTTTAGGGTAGGGTGTACGTTTCCCTTTTATAAGCGGAAAATATTCAGGATTTGTTTTGAAATATCGAAACGGAAGCCAAAAATAGAAACTATGTCCTGTGGTCCTGATTAAAAAGTTACGTTCCACTCTTTTTAATAAATTGTTATCCAAATTCCATAAACGAATGCCCATCGAATTAAAATTAATTCTATTGGCTAGAGCCCAGTCTGCAGATAGTTCCTGATATCCACTATAACCATTGAATGCAAACCCACGCATTGCATATGCGGGTGAAGATGTATATTTTTGGGGTTGTAAATCAACCGGTACTTTTGTGGGAGGAAACATCATTTCCCCCGGGCGAACCCAGCTAAAACTAAAATGTTTTTCCAGTATGTCATTGAACCCGTATATTATTCCGCGAGGTTGTGATGAACCAATAAAAATATTATTTTTAGTTATTTTAACAAAAAACCCATCGTTTGTTATTCCAGTAGAGTTGAAATCACGTTCATATATATCTTGTATTACAGCTTGGTCTAATGTGCCACAAGTAATAAGAAAGTCTTTATCCGCGGAATTCATTTTAACGGTAGAGTTAAAACTGGCGCGTTTAAGAGTCTTTTTAATTTCTTTAATAATATATTTTGATACTTGATTCTCTATTTTTAAATGCAAATTAACTTTTATTGGTGTGTTTTTATCAATTGTTAGACCAAATGATTGAGTCGTCATAAAAGCTAATTGAAACAGTAGTAGAATGATTAATTTTCGCATTAAAATATCCCTTTGGCTATATTTTCCGTAAATCAGTAAAAGAATTTCCGGCTTCTTTTTTTATTAATTAATTGCTGATTTTAACTACAACATCCGTTGATTTTTGATATCGTTCTCCTATATGCTTTCTTTATCTATGATGTTCAATTATTGTATTTGCAATATATAGCGTGTAATGGAGGAAAAATATCGAACGATGGATAATATCTCTCATGTTTTAAAATGATCGCTCTAGAATGTCCGGTTTTCTAGCATGGTGACATAAACCAAATCTTGCATCCTCAGGGTAACATCCTGCGCGGAACGTTAAATTTACGCGGCAAAGCTTCTTC
>JBAYAV010000328.1:0-3702 GCA_041669565.1 Lentisphaeria bacterium | reverse complement strand
TTTTTCACGATTTCACTAAAATATAATCAGTCTATAACGCAATTAATGTTGAGTCATTTTTTGCGTTATTCTTTTTTTATGGACGTAAATTCAACATTATGAGAGATCTTAATCCCGCACTCGAAAAACAGTTTTTTGATATTTTTTCGGATTACTATGATTCTGAAAAAATCGTTCTTCAAAAACATAACTCTGTCGATTATAACCTGACAAGACTATACCCCCTGGCAGACTTGGTGGACTGGCCCGATAAAAAAGTGAAAATTATTCATGTTGCCGGAACAAAAGGGAAAGGCTCTACCTGCTTCTTTATTTCTGCATTGCTTAATTCAGCCGGCTTTTCTACAGGTATCTTTACTAGCCCCCATCTCTCAACAGTGCGCGAACGCTTTCAAATCAATAACCAACTTCTCCCCTACGAATTGCTTATAGCCACCGGGAAAGAATTTGTTGGAAAGCTTAAAAAAACAAATCTGCACCCAAGCCTCTTTGAAATCTTTACAGTTATGGCCCTCGACCTTTTTTGTCAGCAAAAACTGGACTATGTTGTTCTAGAAACAGGCCTAGGCGGTCGTTTGGATGCAACAAATTATATCAAAACGCCCCTCTGCACAGCAATAACTCCCATCAGCTTCGATCATACTGCTATTCTCGGAAATACCATTGAAGCCATCGCCAAAGAAAAAGCCGGTATCCTAAAACCACACTGCCCCGTCGTCATTTCAAAGCAGCCCTTTCAAAAAGCTACTGAAGTTATTGTGAAACAAGCACATAAATTTCAATGCCCAATCTTTTATCCTGTGGACCAAAAAGAAATCGAAAAATTTCATCTTCATCACCTCCCCAATTTTTTGCTCGAAAATTTTTGTTCTGCACTCCGCGTGATGGACATTCTAAAAATACATCCGAAAGAAACGGCTTTTAAGCAACCCGTTCTACGCGCCCGGTGTGAAGAAATTTCACACGACCCGCTCATTATACTGGACGCCGCACATAATGCCGACTCCGCGCAAAAAATGGCCCAGGCTATTGCCAGTCTTTATCCGAATACGTTCTTTACTGTTATACTGGGTGTTTTACATGGTAAGGATATTAAAGGCATTGTTCAAGCCTGTCTTGCAATGAATGCCGAGTTTATTTTGACCAACCCGCACACAACACGCGTGTCCGCCTTGGAAGAATTACAAAAAGAAGCAGAAAAAGCCCATCTGAATATCCGGAAAGTGATCCCATCCATCCAAAGCATAAAAGACATCCCACCTTATAAAAATCTGCTTTTTACCGGCTCCTTTTTTACTGCATTAATTGGCGAACAACTATTCGAAACAGGGACAACACAAAATGCCGAATCAAATTCCCCAAAAACCAACTAAAAAACACGGTTTCACGCATCTTTTCTTTGCCGCTAAATATACGATTTACGGGTTGCGCAGCATTCTAAAAGAAACAGCTTTTCAACACGAATTATTGCTCGGAATTTTCATCCTTCCAGCCGCGTGGTTTATGCCTTTTAGCACTGCCGAAGCGTTGTTTTTAACTTTGCTCTGGACACTTCTTCTCATCATTGAAATGCTGAACACCGCCATCGAAGCTGTTGTCGATCTGGTTTCACCGGATTATCATATCCTGGCAAAGAAAGCGAAAGACCTCGGAAGTTCTGCTGTGGGAATAATGATCCTTTTTAATATTCTTTCTTGGATTATTTTACTCCTTGACCTCTTTCTATAGAGAAATCAAACAGAATAAGCCCCTTTTCTGCTGCTCCCAGTACCCGAAAAAAATATTGTAAATACCCCTCTTTGCTTTTGAGAAAAAACCTTAAAAACCAATAGGAACCCCACATTGAAAACGCCTATTTCAAGTCCAAAAGAACAAAAAAAAATCTTTCTTGAATGCCCCGATAAAGTACCCGGCATTCAATTTGGGGACCCCGTACAAGTTCAATATGAACGCACCGTTGTAACCTCCTCTTTTTTTGGCGATAAATTACCCAAAGGAAGTATTGTGGTTCAACACAATTGCTGGTTCCGCCCCGTCCTAACAAAAGTAAAAACACACCTCGCCCTGGCTCGAGTTGCAGGCTATCGCAACGCTATTTTCGGATTACCTGAGAATTCCTTTCCTGTATTATTCGAACACCCTGAAAATCCGAATATCCTCATTTCAAGCACACAATTAAGTTCTTACCAAAAAGCCCGCTTTTGCCCCAAAAAAGACTGGCAAATTATTATTGAGAAACTACAAGTTTGGCAAAATGAATCCCCTGATGCCAATGCTGTAGATTGGGAAATGAGCGTCAAACCAACCTATAATTTAACGCAAGCCCTGCCCGCTAATAAAACTGAAACCGCTTTTACCCGCTGCGCAAAATGGTTTCAGGATCATATTTTTTTCCGTCATGCCGTCGGCATTGGCGTATTCGAGGGATATGATGCGCAAATAAACCCCGATGGCCGCCAATTACCCCGTCCTCAAACCAGAGGAGACTGTACCGGTGAAGCATCCATTATCCCTGCATTAGACTGGGCTATTTATCAAAATTATTCTGCACGTCATACCGGGATCGAAATTTTAAAAAATTTATTTTCTAGTCCTGAACTATGCGATAATATCCCCAACAGTCCAACTTATGGCGGTGTTTGTTTCTATGCACATATAAATGCTTTTTATGGAGACGACAACGGCCGGGCGCTTATGTCCGCAGTGCTAACTTCAGAGTTAACAGATAATTTCGACTATGTCGACAATATCTTACACGGGATGCTCATGCTTTTACGTTCCTGCGGTCGTTTCGGCTTTCGAAGACCGCGCCTCGATAATCCAGGCTCCTTCCTCGATGGAAAAACCTGGGTAGATTATTATCAAGAAGATTTCGTTCAATATTCTCCTCATAGACAAGCTTATCTGTGGGCTTGTTTTCTTCAGGCTTATATCTTAACCGATTATCAAGAATTTTACGATAAAGCAGAAACAGCAATCCGAATGACCATGGACGTCTTCCCAGATCTGGAATGGACGAATGGAATTACTCAAGAATATGCAAGATTAATCCTACCGCTTGCCTTCCTTGTCGAAATAAAGGATACGCCCGAACACCGTAATTGGCTAAATATAGTGATCGAAAAACTCCTCGAAAATGGGACCGAATGCGGTGCAATCCATGAAAAAATGGGCGATTTACAAAAAGGACAATACCCAGCCCCCTCTTCAAATATAAAATATGGCTCCACAGAAGCGCCTCTAATTCAAACGAATGGCGATCCTGTTAGCGACTTATTATATACGGTTAATTTTGCATTCATTGGCCTTTATGAAGCCGCTATCGCCACAAATTCCCCCTATTATCAATCTGAGGTTTCTAAAATGGCCGATTTTTTATGCAGGATACAAGCTCGCTCCATTGACCACCCTTATTTAGACGGCTGCTGGCTTCGCGGGTTTGATGATGAGCTATGGGAATTTTTTGGTAGCTCAGCGGATACCGGCTGGGGAGCATGGTGCGTGGAATCAGGATGGACAAACAACTGGATTGCTGGAACTATGGGGCTTATGCAGCTAAACAGAGGGTTGCTTTGCCGTGCTTCAGCTCCAAAATATAAGGCTAAATTTACAGAAATCCGCCACTTCATGATGGATCCCACTGTTAAACCAGAAGTACGCATGCAACACATCACAATAAAGACTCCCGGTGCAGAATAAAAA
>JBAYAV010000327.1:0-3713 GCA_041669565.1 Lentisphaeria bacterium | reverse complement strand
CTGATCAAGAAAAGTGCTTCGATGCAAGGCTTTATTGTTCATGATTTCGAAGATCAATATATGGAAGGCATTAACCAGTTAACAGAATGGGTCAATCAGAAGAAATTGAAATATACGGAAACGGTTATTGAGGGTTTTAAAAATATTCCACAAGCTTTTTTGGGACTTTTTGAAGGAAAAAATAAGGGCAAAATGGTGGTGAAGATTTCCTGATTGTGCGTGAAAAAGAACAAAATAAAAAGAATGACTGAAAAGAATTCATGATTATCGGATGCGGATAAGTCCCGGAAAAGTCGTTTGTAAAATATTTGTAAAAGATGGAATGGCAGTATTAGTTGTTGTCCCCGAATGAGGGCTAAAAAAAACAGAGTGAAGAAAAAAAGGAAAAAGGAGTAAAGGATGCAAAAAAAGAAAGCAAAAGCAGTCTGGATGGGAAATCTGAAGGATGGCAATGGAAAAATAGAGTTTGCAAATGGAACGGTTTGTCAGAAATACTCGTTCGCTAGCCGTTTTGAAGATGGTGCTGGCACGAATCCAGAAGAGCTCTTAGCAGCTGCGCATGCGGGGTGCTTTTCGATGGCCCTGTCTGCAGCGTTGAGCGATGCTGGCTTTGTGCCCGATAGTGTAGAAACGGAAGCCAATGCGGTTTTGACTCGTGATGGTGACGGATTCAAGATTGCCTCGGTGCATCTTTATACACGAGCACAGGTTCCAAATATAGACGCAAAACTGTTTCAGACGATCGCTGAAGATGCAAAACAAAATTGTCCGGTGTCGAAGGCTCTCGGAAATGTCGCGATTACTCTTTCAGCAAAACTGAATCTGTAGAACGGATGTTGCTACAACCGCTTGGATGTCCCATTTTGGAAATTTTTCTGCAAATGGAAACAAATGCCGAGAAAGTCCGAAAATAGGACGGATGAGAAAAGATCCTATGGAGGGGCTCATCTACGGATCAATCCAATTCAGGCGGTTGTTCTTTTGCTGAGAAGCAAGATCTGTCGTAAAATTAAGAAATTATGGTGGTATAGAAATAAAAAGTGTTGTCCTAATTGTAACATGGATGTATTGTTTAACCAGAAGTCCATTTGTTGTTCTTTTAATAAAAGAACCAATCATGAATGAAACGAGACCGAAATTTTTTTAATGGAGGTCGTAATTTAAGGATGATATCGCATGAATAAATTAAAGAATAAAGCGATTGGTCAGATTGTCGCGGAAAATTTATCTGCGGCTAAAATTTTTGAAGCGCATGGCATGGATTTTTGCTGTCACGGAGCCGAAACACTCGAAAATGCTTGTCATGCTCATCATGTTGATAGGAAACAAATGGAGTCTGAATTATCCGCTTTAGGCCAGACGCCGATGGAAGAAAATATGGACGTAAATGCGATGGAGTTGGATCAATTGACTCAGCATATTATTACGGTTCATCATATCTATACGAAAAAAATAATGCCGGTAATCATCAGACATCTGGATGCGGTCGTTCGAGCTCATGGTGTCAACCATCCCGAATTACTTGATATTCGGAGAAACTTTATCTCTTTGCGGGAAGAATTGGAACCGCATTTGGAACATGAAGAGAATAGTGTATTTCCCTATATCGATGCTTTGGTGAAAAAGGCCCCACTACCAACGGTCGGCTTTCTTGAAATTTCGAAGCCCATTATTTTGCTAAAACAAGAGCACGAACATGCCGGTGAAATTGCGGATCATATCCATGAGCTGGCCGCGGGATATCTGCCGCCGTCGGATGCGTGTAATACGTACCGTTTGGTTCTTCGTGAATTGCAGGAACTGGAAAAGGATTTGCATATTCATATCGCTCAAGAAAATTATCTGCTGTTTCCGAAAGCAATAAAATGCGAAGAAGAAAAGTTAAAAAAGGATTGAAAATCAACGATGGAATTAAAAGTTTTAGTGGACAACAATACAATCATTGATCATTATTTTTTAGGAGAACCCGCAGTTTCCTATTTGATCCGTGATGGGAATTTCAAGATCTTATTTGATGTGGGATATTCGGATATATTTATTAAAAATGCCCTAAAAATGAATGAATCCCTTCTGGATATTAATGATGTTGTAATTTCTCATGGGCATAATGATCATACGGGTGGGCTCGTTCCGTTGGTTCGATTTTATGCTGAGGCGAAAGCTGAAAAGATAAAATATAATAGTCCAACGCTGATTGCTCATCCAGATGCTTTTTTGCCCAAAAGGTACAAGGGGGATGATATCGGTTCTATTTTAGATGAAAATAAAATAGGGGAGTATTTTGACACTCGTTTTGTTCGTGAGCCTTTGTGGCTGACGGATCATTTGGTGTTCCTTGGCGAGATTGAAAGAGGAAATGATTTTGAAAATAGGACACCTCTTGGACAATGTGGAAAATTAGATCCAATGGTCGATGATTATGTGAAAGATGATTCTGCACTGGTCTATCAATCGTCTCAAGGATTGGTTCTTATTACCGGCTGTTCTCATGCCGGTATCTGTAATATGATCGAGTATGCGAAGAAGGTTTGCATGGATGATCGAATTTTAGATGTGATTGGCGGTTTTCACCTTATGGAGCCAAACAAAGTTCAAGCGGAGGGGACTTTGAATTATTTTAAAGCACAACACTTAGAAAAAATTCATCCCTGTCATTGCACGAGTTTGGACTATAAAATAAAACTGTCAAAAGTAACAAACGTTATGGATGTCGGAGTTGGTTTATCCCTTCATTATGAATCGTAAAAAAGGCGAAAAATCAGAAGCTTAATAAGAAAATTAATCATAAAAAATGCGGACTTTTTTTGCATGAATCAAGTTTGCCTTCCGCCCACAAAAAAAATGCCCGTGAAAAGGGTGTGGTACTAGAAAAAAAGACAAAGGAGAAAAAATGGAACAAGAAACAAATCAACAAGACAGTGGTTTGCAAGAAAAAAGCTTGCAAGAAAATAACTTACAGCCTTGGGGTATGAAGTTGAAGACTTTTTGTATGATGATGCATTTAAGTCAGTTGTCGAGCATTGTAGTCCCAGGTCTGGGACTCGTTTTGCCGATTGTAATGTGGGCAACAAATAAAGACGCATCACCTCTTATTGATGCCCATGGAAAAAATATTTTAAACTGGCTTATAAGCTCCCTTATTTATTTTGGAGTTAGCCTTGTATTAACGCTGATTTTTGTCGGTGTTATTGGATTGTTTGCCATCGGAATCATGTCTTTGGTATTTGCGATTATGGGTGCGGTGAAAGCCAATGATGGTGTTGTGTGGAAATATCCCTGTACGATTACTTTCCTAAAATAAGAACCGAAAGTATAACGATCGATTTTATGAGATGTTTTTGCTTCGCTTAGCATCTTTGAATTCGATCATTGGAGAATCCTAAAAAAGGGACAAGATGAATTTTCTCAAAGGTGATTTTTGGAGATTTATCTTGTTGGGAGCCTCTTTGGACGATTTTGGCTCTGGAGGGCTCCGTTTCATTTGGATTACGTCGAATGGTGTCGCTGTGAAATCTGGTCGTGTTGATGTATGTAAAAGAGAGAAAAAAAGAGAGCCGAAAAGAGGCCTTAAACGATCTTCTTACTAGATATGACTTGTAGTTTTCTTGTGAATTAGTATACTACATCTTTTTTTTTTCAAAAACAACCGAGAAATCGCTTGTTTTTTTTGAAACACGTAGTATATTATATCATTGTATTTTTATACTACAAAT
>JBAYAV010000326.1:0-3739 GCA_041669565.1 Lentisphaeria bacterium | reverse complement strand
TCTATACTTAACCACATCTGCACAACTTTTGCCTCACGCGAGGGCGTTCCCTCGTGTGTGCGAAGCACTTGCAAAGTCGGTTTATATGTCAGTTTAAGGCATCCCATTTTGTTATCCGTAAAGATAATTTTTTCTTTTCAACTGACATTCAATTGAAAAAGAAAAATCCATTTTTTTTCTTTTTCATTTTGGTGGTGCTGATGGATTGTTGAACTGGAAAAAACTTTTTGCGGTGGATTTCGAGCGTTGGCAAAAGTTTTTCTATTTCAACAATCGACTAAAAATCCAAAAAAATAAATGCTTCCTTTTTGTGGGATACCGCTTTTTGGGCGGGAAGCGTTGGCAAGGGGAAAGAGTTGTGCAGGCGGTTTTTGCAGTGGCTATTTGCGGAGCGAAAACATAAAATGAATTATGGTTTCAAAAAACACCTTTAAAAAACAAATTAAAAACTTCGTTTTTTGAACCATAATGGAAGCGATTTTATGTTAAATAGCTTACCCCGTTTTTTTTCTGGCATAAGTGAAGTGGTGGTGGCGGTTGGAACGTAACGTCTTTTTGCTTTGTTTTTTAGCGTTGGGACAGCTCTTTGCAACCGCAGGAACGAGGATTGCAATGTGCTGTGAAGCGTTGGCAAAAAACAACGCAAAAAGTATGACAGAAAAAAACGGGGGCACTGCAAAACCTGTCTGCAACAGCCTTTTCCCTGTGCGTTGGCGGGCGGGTTATTAAATTATCCCACAAAAAGGAAGCATTTATTTTTTACCGCTTTTTTCTTCATCGGATTGGGTGATAATTATTGACAGCATTTTGTAACTGTTCTAATTCGGATTGCTTGTATTGTACGGTTGTACTTGCTCTTTTGTGTCCGCTAAAAACCTGTACTATCCTTGTATCATTTTCCTTTTTAAGAAGATTGGCAATAACGCTTTGTCTTATTTTCATTGGTTGGATTTGCTCGTTTTCTTTTCGGTTCTCGTTGATTATCCTGCTTATTCCGTGTGGATTTATCTTTTCTCCGTATTGTCCCAAAATAAACGCTGTTTCATTCGGATTTTTAAGATTATATTTCAGTAAATTGTTTCTGTCCTTTTCCAAGTATTTGTAAAACAAAATCATCTGTTTTGCCTGTAATGGTAATGTTCTGCTTTTCGGGCTTTTCGATGTGATTTCTTTGCTTCCTTTGATAAATATTTCCGCTTTGTCTAAATTGATGTTTTCCGTTTCAAGCTCTGCAATCTCGTTTACTGTCAAGGCTTGGTAAATCAATAAACTGATAATGATTTTATTCCTTGTTTCAAGTTGCTTTTTTCGTTTGATTTGGTAGCTTTCAAAGAAGTTTTCCAATGTTTCGGGACTGTACAGATTATCAACCTGTATTTGTTTGCTTACTTTGTCTTTTAGGTATAATTCACTGCAAGGGTGGTCTTTCCTTTTTCCTATTTCCAATAAATAATTGAAGTATATTTTTACTCCGTACAAACAATGCTGTAATGTTTTCGGGTGTAAATCGTGGTTTTTGCGTAGGTATTCGATGTAATGTAAAACGTCTTTGTAAGTGGCTTTTTCGGCTCTTTTATCGTAGTAATCCGTAAATCTTTTGATGTTGTACAAATTGCTGTTTAATGTGCTTTTGCTGTACTTTTTCTGTAAATACTCTCTTAAATTCATTTCATCATTTCATTGATTTGATTTTGATTGATATGCGTATAAATTTCGGTGCTTTCTATATGGCTGTGTCCTAAAAATAATTGTACTTGTTCTAACTGCATTCCGTTCTCTAAAAGATGTGTCGCTATACTGTGCCTTAATGTGTGCATTCCGATTTTGGTTAATTCTGCCTGCGTAAATGCTTTCCCGAAGTCGGTACGTTTGATGATTTTTTTCAGTTGCTTGTTTAATGTCCATTCCTGCATTCTTCCGCCTTTACTGTTCAGGAACACCGCTTTTTGTTTTGTTTCAGATGAAAAAATAAATTCCTGTAATTCTTGGCTGATTGTATCATTTATCGGAACTAATCTTCTTTTGCTGTTCTTGCCTTTCTGAACAATAACAAGGTTTTCCGTTAATCGTAAATCTTCTTTGTTCAGCTGACTGACTTCGTTTGCTCTCAACCCGCAACCATAGGCAATATGTAATATCGTTCGTTCCTGTTCTGTTTCCGTTACTTCATAAAGCTCTCGTATTTCTTCCTGTGTAAAAATGATACGGTTTACTTCTTCATTTGGATAGTTAAACTTTAAATGTGAAGCGGGATTGATTTTGATTTTACCCAAGTGTAACGCATAGCCTAAATACTGTTGCGCACAACGCATTATATCGTAAACGCTTTTTTGCTTTAATTCCTGCCCTGTTCTGGTGCTTTTCCTGTTCTGTATGTATTCGTAAAAATTCCCGGTTTCTACGGCTGTAATGTGATGTAGCTGATAAATCCCGATTTCTTCCAACCAATTAAAAAACTCTTTCAGATATAAATATTTCGATTGGCAAGTGTCGTCCGCATAACCCAATAACAAAAGGTATTCCTTGTATTCCTTGCTTTCTTTCTGATACAGTTCGTTGTAAATAATATGTCTGCTCGGTAATGCCATACTATGACGTTTTTTACTTGTATGATGTTTTTGCTTACTCTTTCTTTTGGATTTTGGAACACTAACTTTTTTTGTTGCTTTTATATTCTGTTTATCAGTAGTTTAAGTAATATTGATTGTCGTTTTTAGCGTTCCTTTTGTGTTCCGTAGCGTTTCAAACACTTTCTTTCACTATCATACTTAATGTTTTATTCTTTGGCTTTGAGGGTGCAATATTGTTTTCTGTTTTCAGCTTTTGGATTTGGTTCATCAGGAAGTCTTTTATTTCGGCTCTCAACTTCTGGTAATTGTCCCAATAGCTGATTTTGTACTTTATCCCTTTGTTGGCATAGCCTCCGTTTTGTTTGATGTATTCGAGTTCTGTAAGTGTCTGTATATACCTAAATACCTGTGTTTTGCTGACGTTCAATACTTGTCTTATATCCCTTAAAATAAAGTCTTGGGTTTCATTTTTAACGTGTTTTTTCAGGCGTTCAAAGAACTGTCTTAAACTTCCGTCTAATTCATCAACTTTTAATACAATGCTTTCAAAAAGGATTTCCGTTGCCTGTTCGATGTCCTCGATTTCCGTTATCAATTGATTGTCTTTTGTGAGCTTTCTTTGATACTGATTTAAAAACGTTACCTGTTTGATTACGGCTTGGTACATTTCATTCAACCGTCTTATTTTATGCACCTTTTCGGGAAGATTTAATTTTGTCGCATAAGGGTTGATTACTTCGTAATGCTTTAAGTTCCTTACCAACTGTTGTATAAAATGGATTGTTCTTTGGCTTTCGTTCGGGTCAATTTCCCCTGCATTTCTTTTGTTCTGATACTGGATTATTCTTTGGGTTTGTAACTTGCTTTCATCTACGGCAATCAAAAAACTACGGCTCATATTGTCCTCATACGTTTCGCCTTTTGTTGTAGCTGATAAAGAACTGAACTGACCTTTTACGATTTTATGGGAAGATTTATTGTTTCCTTTTTTATCCTTGATGGTTACTGAACTTCTTAACACCTGGTTACTGATAAACTCCCTTAATGCGTAAAGTGCGTCTTCTTTCAAGCCGTCTAAATCTTCAATGATGACAACCTTTTGGAACAGGTCGAACTCGCCCCAATTATACAAACTGCTTTCCGTTATTCTTGTAAATCTTAAAACGTCC
>JBAYAV010000325.1:0-3743 GCA_041669565.1 Lentisphaeria bacterium | reverse complement strand
TTGTTTCAAAACCTTTTCTTTTTCAGAGTCTTCCACCAAGTTTTGATAAAGAGCACAGCCCATAGCAGTCTGTTCCCCTTTTGCATAGATGCCATTTCCTTTATAAAAAGTTTTATTAAAAGCCTCCTTGATTTTGCCTGCTAATTTTTCATAGTACTGCTGATCTTCTTTGCGGCCTGTTATATTTGCAAACTTAGCGAGTAATATGGTGTCAGCATAAAAATATCCGGTATCTGTCAAGGCATTATCAACCATTCGGTTAGCATCAACATGAGCCCAATCTCCCAGTCCAAATTTAACGATATTGTTTTTTGCTCGGAATTTGCAATAATCAACATATTTTTTCATCGCGGGGTAATAGGCGTCAATAGTGGAATGATCTCCGGTATAAAGATAGATATACCAGGGAATTAAAAGAAGTGCGCTGTCCCAGGCGGGTCCAGATCCCCAGTTGAATCCCCATCCGCAGCTTGGAACAATGCCCGGTAGTTGCCCGCTTGTTCGTTGCGCGTCAACAATTGTGCCGATCCATTGTGCATAAGAGCTGCCGGAATTATAATTATTGAGACCGGTTTCGGCAGCTAATTGTGCATCCCCCAGCCAGCCATTTTTTTCTCGGTGCGGACAATCCGTTGGAATGCCAACAAAATTACTGATGTAAGACCACTCTGTGCACTTCTGTAATTTATTAAGAATATCATTAGAGCAGGAAAAAGAACCGATTTTATCAAAGGCGGTATGTACAACACGTCCATCAACAGCTATTATTTTAGCTTGTCCCTCAATCGTGGCTTGGACATACTGAAAGCCATGGTATGTAAAATGTGGTTCCCAAATTTCAGTGTCTTTTCCTTTTAAGATGTAATGGTCTGTTTGGCATTCCGTGCCACCTAATATGAACCTTTCGATATCTTTTTGGCTGACATTGCGATTTTCATCGAGTTTTTCGCCGTAATGCAGGGTTATTTTGGCGCCCGCTTCTCCGGTTACAGTAATACGTGCCCAGCCAGCCATATTTTGATTTATGTCATAAACGGTACCTTTGGGAGCATTCCATTGTTTTTTGGCTGGAATTGTTTGCATCACTTTACATGGCGGCATTGTTTGTTCTCTGAAGCATCCCCCCGGCGGATTGACGCATTCGGCTTGATTCCATGCGTCATCATTATAATTTGATGTTAGCCATCCATCCAGTTCCAGACGAGCATCATAAGTTTCACCATTGCGCAAGCCATCAAAAAGAATTGGCCCAGTGGTTGTTTTCCATGAATCATCGCTAATAAGTATGCAGTCAGAATCGGCATCAAGTTGTAGAAATAGTTTTGGGTAATCGCGCCAGGATGCTTTATCAAAGTGCCATACATCCGGCGTATGTGAATTATACCAGCCATTTCCTAGAATGACGCCGAGAACATTTGTGCCTTTTACTAAGAATTTATTGATATCATAAGTAACATAATGAACATGCTGATTGTATTGTGATACAACCGGATCAAGAACATGGTCTCCGACTTTTTCTCCATTCATATAAAGTTCATAATAGCCGAGCCCACAAATTCGAATTTTTGCATTTTTATGGGATTCGTCCCATAAAAAAGTCTTACGTAAAAAAGGGGCTGGGCGAACTTCTGTTTTCCAGTTGCAGAGTCCCGGACCAGGATTGCGTATCCATTTGGCTTGCCAATCTAAAGTGTCTGTGACGTCATCTTTTAACATTGAACGAATTCCTTTTCGTTTATAAAATACTAATTGAAAGCAGGGTGCCTTATTTAATACAAAAACTCAGGTACTCTTTGTTGAACAGGAGCATGGGGCAGCTTATCTGATAAAATTTGGGCGTGTTCTGAATAATTATATTTTTTTCATTTTTAGCAAGTCTGTGGCAAGCATGTATTTTATTTCTTCGTCTTCGATTATGGGGTCGAAACGCGGCTGGCCATCAATAAAGCAGTTATCGGTGGTGTCATCATTGACGGTGGAAACTTCGCCGGCCATGACAGGACCGAAGCTGCTCTGTGCATAAAAACGATGGGCAAGATAGGGCGTTAGGCAAATACTTTGTCCTGGATGCAAAATAATTTTAGCGTTGGTGTCAAAATGATGCTGTATTCCGTCAATATTAACATTAAAAGGGCCGTCTGTGCGTTTTTCTGATTTATTGGACTGCCACATTTCTATGACTAGATTTCCCCCTCCGCGATTTATAATATCTTCGCGTTTGTGCCAGTGAAAATGGCAGGGTGTGACTTGGGTCTCCTGGATAAGCATGATTTTTTCTGCGTATGGTTTTGGATATTTTTCTGGATTTTTTTGAGAACCATTGCGTAAAGTGAAGAGAATCAATCCGGTTTCATCAAAGTTATTGGTGCCGAAGGAGGTGATATCCCATCCTAATTGTATGTCACAAATTTCTTGGCATTGGCTGAATTTTTCCTTCCATTCTGTGGGAGAATAGAAGGCGAAGGGGGGTAATAAAAAGTTGAGCTCGGTAAAAAATTTGATACTATTACGGATTTTTTTGTTAATAAATGATCGTTTCATACTAATTCTTCCTTTTTCTGTTTGTTTTAATTTTTTGTTGATTTGTTAAGGCTCTTTTTGTATCTTATTGTGTGCAGTGATTTATTTCTTTTGGGAATAAAAACGTTTTTATTTGGATTATCTTTTTATGCGTGGGGTTGTTTTTGATTTTTTTTAAGTGCTATGCAAAACGATATTGTTTTCGAAAAAGAATGGTTTCTGCAGCATTTACAGCAAGGCAGACTAAAAATTTTAGGTTTCTTAAATTGTGATAGGATAATAATTCCTATTCTGTCTTATTTCATCTTTTTTCTCAGAAAGAAAGAACACGAACAGTAGTGCAATGATTTTTTTTATCATTTCTTCCTTTTTGAAATGTGAATTGATTTTTTTGTAAATCAGCAAATTAACGAAATGGAAAAGAGACCCATGAATTAAGAATACTGTGCCTTTTCAGAAAGGTACCGCTATATGCGTAATAGTTGCAAAAAAATGAAAGCTTTTATAAATATATATCCGATATTGTTTTTTTTTTGTTCCATGCTATAATTTTCGGCTTTTTTCTTGTCTCGGATAAAACGGTTCCAAAAATATAACTTTCCTCCCCAAAGTTTTGAATGGGTATAAGAAAGAACCCCTAAGCTTGCCTTTTATAGGCGCAGACGGGCGACTGGATATTTCTGTTCGATTTACGACATAACGTTTTTCTCTATTTTGCTTTTCGAAGGATCCCTTTGCTGTCGATAATCAAGATTCTATTTTGCAATAATTGCTAAACTAGCAATATCGCCAATAGCTTCTCCAAGCTGTGCTGGCACCACTTTGCATCGTTGTAAAGATTGCGGAAGGGCCTCTTTTTTTAAGACTTCTTCCATCGTGGGGCGAAGTAATTTTTCACATCGGGTAAAAATACTGCCGATAATAATACGTTCAGGATTTAAAATATCGATTAATATTGAAAGCCCCTGTCCCAAGCGAAAGCCACTTTCTGAATAAATAGCACAAGCGTCTTGATCTCCTTGAAAGGCCGCATCACTTATTTTCTTTGCATTTAGAAAGGGCAGTTCTTCAAAAGAGGAACACCAGAGAAAGGGTTTTCCTTTTTTTATCGCTTTTTCAGCATAATACCGTCCTAAAGAAGCAATTCCGCCACCAGAGCAAAAGCCTTCAAAAGATCCCTGTTTGCCATATCCGATGGGGCCTGATGAGGCAAGACGGATATG
>JBAYAV010000324.1:0-3753 GCA_041669565.1 Lentisphaeria bacterium | reverse complement strand
CCAGTCCGAATCAATTCATTGACCAATCGGCATCTGACAATTCCATATGGCAAAACAACTGTTCGTGGTATTTTATGACGCCGCCGCCGCACGCTCTGATGCATTCAGCCAACCGGTCAACCTCGTCATAACTCATGCGCCCGGGTGAATACATATCAGCCCCCTGCCCGATTGTGTGATTGCTGCCGGGTATGCCACCGTCGCGCTCGTTCTGATCATAGCACCGGAAGCCTGACGAAATTACCAACGGGTAGCCATATAATTCACGAACCCGGTTCGCCAGGTCCTTGATTTCCTGGCAAACATCGCCACCGCATCCACACTCGCATTTAAATTCATCCGGGCCAAAATAACCGGATACGGTTTCCGTCACTGCCGGCGCAACTGGCTCTGGTACCGGTTCCACTTTCCGGAAACTGTCCAGCGTTTCGATCTTAAAATCAACGCCCTTTTCTACAATCCAAATCTGTATCGCTTCGATTCTCTCGCTAAACCCCTCTGTACCGGCTGGCTCACCGTCCATGGCGGTCTGCATATCGCCGACATTTTCGACGTGAACGCCATAGATGATTGAGTATTTATCCGCTGCGCTGCCGGTTAGTTTTATTTTGATCGCTTCAAGGCGTTTGGATTGATCGATCGTTCCGCACAACTCACCAGCTCCGACCGGATCCATCCACCCAAAATCCTGAACGTGCGCCTGTGCTTCGATGCCCAAATCTTCGTCAGTTTCAAGTTTGATATAAATTCCTTCAATCCGCAGCGACTCACCGACAGTTCCGCATCGCTGCCCGTCTTTCGTCCATTCGGTCATGCCTTTATTTTCCACATTGCCCTGATATAAAACACTTACTGCCATTATTGCACCTGACTTTCTGCTTTTACTGCTTCCTCATGTTCGGCAAGCATCTGTGTAGATTTATCAATAATAGTTTTTTCTGCAGCTGCTTTTAAATTTTTCATCACGATATCTGACTGCTGGGCCGAGGCGGTTAAGCTGTTGTTCTTCCAGAATGTGACCAATGCTGTTGCGATGGTCACAATGCCTGTTAAGGCCTGGTATAATTCTGTTTCCGACACCGCAATAGGGTTGATCCCCGCCGTTGTCAAAAACTGGTTAACCATTGCCAGAATCAATACTGCCAACCGAATCCATACGTCTGTTTTTACATTTTTCAAGTTCATTTTATTTCTCCTTTTCTACAATATCATCAATGCGCTTATGCGCTGACTTTGCCGATGCTTCCACGTCGCACACCCTTTCAAGCAGTTCTATGTGCTTGTCAGCCTGCTTTTCTAATTTTTTATCAATCCCATCGACGCTGGACTTTATATAGCCCATATCGGACGTGATCGTCGCAATGCTGGCGCCCTCGGCCTTGTCATCTTTGGTCTTGTTTCTGCCAAATACTAGCCAGGCAAGCACAAAACCACCAACCGTGCAGACTAGACTTGTCACAACTGTAATGTCTACATTCATAAACCGTCCCCTTTCAGTTTTTTTGAATCAAAAAAGACACCCGTTAAGGTACCTTATGGCCGTTTTTTCTAATTATAGTTAGTTCACAATATCGTCCGAATGTCAATCAATCGGAACATCATACTTGACTGGGTTGTCCTCAACCGCTTTCGTCATTTCCCCTAAGATGTGCTTCGCAAATATTAAATTCCCGATTTTTCCAAAGTGGACAGAGTTTCCGCCGGGATGTAATAATTCAGACCCTTCTCCGTACAATCTACCATCATTGATATCGATCACGGGGAGTTCGTATTTCGCAGATATTTGATTTATTACATTGTTTGTGATTTCGAGATCTCCGCTTGAGGCATATATGTTTGTTAAAAATATAGAAGCAAGGGGATTCCCGGCCAAAATACTTTCAATTATTTTGCAATAATTACCAGTATTTGTATTTGCATAATTTTGGTACGGAGTGGTCGCAGTGTCAGGCGTTAAAGTATCCGTTAACCCCTCGTTCGTTCCTAAGCAAATTATAAAAACATCATAGTTCGCGTAGGTATACATAGCACCCCTGTTTGTCCACCACGTCGTAGCGGTATACCCGCTCCCGCCCGCATTCTCAACCGTCCATTTTGTTAATTTTTCTAAATAGTGCGGATAATTTTCTGATATTATCCGCATTGCACCATCGCCATAATAAGCCCCTTGCGTCAACGAATCCCCGATACATAGAGCTTTATTAAACAGCTCTATGTAATATCCGATCACGTTGGACTGATTAACGTTTATTGTGTCGTTTATTGTCAATTGGTACGGAATAAACCGGCTTGGGTAATCTGCGTTTTTAGTAATCATAAACAGCGCAGAAGAAGGTCTGTAATTTATTTTTATATAGTCTGTATTTGCAGGAACTGTAAATTGGCAAATGCTATTCACCGCCGTCAGATTTGTCGTGGATGTTGATACGACCCCAATCTGTTTGTCATTAACATCAAACATGGCACCTTTGAATGTTGTTAAAAACAAAGGAACATCCAAAAAGCGAATAATGTCGCCTGCCGCAACTTGGATTTTATGGCTTATAGCGGTATCAGATTGGTTAACTAACGAACCACTAGGAGCACAAAACTGGCCAATGATATTTTCATCAGAAAATCTATTAAAAATGTTGCTATTCAAATTTATGAAATCTGTATGTATACCCAAAACAGCATTTTCTTTTATGTTGCCGCTATTTATAATTATTTTATCTTGGGATTTATAATAAATATCTCTAATTTTAGATACTTGCTTTGAATTTTTAAACCACGAATTTGAAAAATTCGCAGATAGCCAAGTTTCAAATTCAGATAAACTTGGCTCTTTCCCGAGTCCGTATGCCTCTGTTAAGTCTATAATCATGGGATATTCAATCGTATATTTTGCTCCGTTTGACGTTGCTATATCTGCGTAGGTAGCTATTATTACAGGCGACTCCCCATCTGTTCTGCTAGGGTTTACCACTACCCCAGAAAGAGTTACGGGAGTGTCAAGAGTCAAACCTGTTGCAATTTTCACCGATGCCACTGTGCTACCGCCAATACCTCCCGATCTGAGGGATAATTCAACAAATTCAGGAAGCTTCAATTTTGGCGTAAATACTGACTTAACATAATATTTATGCCCAACAACCAATTTTTTATAGGTCATTTGTCCAGCTCTGGCTGTTGTTGCTACTCCTGTGCTTGTAACTTCTAATTTATTATTACTCGCAAGCAATGTGCTGTACATGGCTCCCCATCCACTAGTGTCAATTAAAAAATCAGGGTTACTAATAGTATTAACTGCCTGAAATAGCGCATCGTCTACCTTCTCGTCAATACTTTTCACGTTCTCTCCGGCAGTGATATATGTTTTCCCTTTTGAATTTGCTCTCATGTCAACAACTTCACTCGGCAAAGTTCCGTCACCAGCGTTTAAAATTAAATTATCAATCTGACCCGAAATTGCATCTATATCTATCGTCGTCGCTTTTTCTGCCAATTGCGAATCAATCTCGCCGATTTTTTCGCCTAATGTGGCCTTGCCTTTTCGTGACTCGATGATCTCCGCAAGGTCCGTGGCGCCTCCTACCGCCGCGATGGTTGCGTTTTTATATCCCAGCGTCGTTTCTTCATGTTCAGCCGCCGCCTGTTCCGATGCGAGTGCCGCCGCTGCACTAGCTGCAGATTCCCCGGCCTTGGTTGTCGCCGTTGCCGCTGATCCAGCCGAAGCGACCTCCGAAGCCTTGCTATTTATTTCTACCGTTTCTG